>NZ_JBHWIE010000003.1:0-126176 GCF_042732085.1 Actinosynnema sp. NPDC059797 | reverse complement strand
CCGCCGGAGGCGGCGCAATTCAACACAGCGCGGAGGCTTGGCGCCTCAGGTCCACGTGCAGGCGAAAACGCGGCGCCACGTTCACGGCGTCCTCCGGCACTCGGCGCGCATCGCGAGCCGGTCGCCGCGCATCCGGATGAACTCCAGGTCCACCGGGCGGCCGTCGTCGAAGTGGCTCAGCCGTTCGACCACCAGCAGCGCCGAACCCCTCGGCACCTCCAGCACGGCGGCCGAGTGCAGGTCGGCGTTGACCGCCTCCAGGGTGACCGCGGCGGTGCCCAGGCGGCGGCCCGAGGTCTGCTCGATCAGCGAGAAGATGTCCCGGTTGCGCAGGTCCTCGTCCAGCAGCGGGCCGCCGACGTCCCGCGCCAGGTAGGTCAGGTCGAGCGAGAGCGGCAGGCCGTTGAGGCGGCGCAGCCGCTCCACGTAGACGACCGGCTCGCCGTCGGCCAGGCCCAGCCGCCGCGCCACCGACGTCGGCGGCTTGATCGGCCCGGCCGCCCGCACGTCGTTGGTGACCTCGCCGTGCTCGTGCAGCGTCTCGGCCAGGCCCATGAGCCGGCCCAGGCCGTGGGGGTACTTCTCGGTGACCACGACCGTGCCGACGCCCGGCACGCGGTCGATCAGGCCCTCCTCGCGCAGCAGGTCCAGCGCCTCCCGGATGGTGTTGCGGGAGGTGGAGAACTCGGCGGCGAGGAACCGCTCGTCGGGCAGCACGCCGTCCGGGAAGGCCCGCTGGACGACCTGCTGGCGGATCACGTCGGCCGCCTGCCGCGCCCGGTCGGCGCGCAGGCGCCGCTCCGGTGCGCTGCTGCTCATGCGCCACAGTCTGGTTCACCGACGCCGACCGGCTTGTTACAGACGGGTTACGCCACCCAGGTCAGCCGGGGTGTGGCCGTTGACCTGCGCAACTCCGACCCCGACCGCGGGCCTGCGCCACCGCGGGCCCGTCCCACCTACTGGACACGCTCCCGCTTGCGCCCCGCGACCCGGCAGACCAGGTAGATGAGGAACGACACCGTCGTCACGAACACGCTGACCGGCACGCCCGGCGCGAGCGACAGCAGCATCCCGCCCAGCGCGGACACCTCGGCGAACACCACGGCCAGCACGGTCGCCTTCACCGGGCTCGCGGTGACCCGGACCGCGGCCGCCGCCGGCGTGATCATCAGCGACAGCACCAGCAGCGCGCCGACGATCTGCACGCTCAACGCCGTGGCCACGCCCACCAGCACCGCGAACACCACGGTCAGCGCGTGCACCGGCACGCCGCGCGCCACCGCCACCGCCGGGTCCACGCTGGCGAAGTGCAGCGGGCGGTAGATGGCCGCCAGCACCGCGAGCACCGCCAGCGACGAGCCGATCAGCAGCCACAGGTCGGTCGAGCCGACGCTGACGACCTGACCGGTGAGCAGCCCGAACTTGTTGGCCGCCCGCCCGCTGTAGAGGGACTGGAACAGCACGCCCAGGCCCAGGCCGAACGCCAGGATCGCGCCGATCACCGAATCGCGGTCGGAGTCGCGCACGCTCAGCAGCCCCAGCAGCAGCGCCGCGACCACCGAGCCCGCCAGCGCGCCGTACCCGACGCCGACGCCGAGCAGCAGGGCCGCCGCGCCACCGGTGAACGCCAGCTCGCTCGTGCCGTGCACGGCGAAGGCCATCCGGCGCGTCACCACCAGCGGGCCGAGCAGCCCGGCCACCAGGCCCAGCACCGCGCCCGCGACGAGCATGTCCCGCACGAAGTCGTAACCGAGCAGCTGGACGGTCAGCCGCCAGTCGAAGAAGTTCTCCATCAGCCCTCATCCACCACGTGGTGCGGCTCGTCCTCGCACACGTGCTGCGCGCCGACCACGTGGATCTGGTCGCGCACGCGGACCACCTCGACGTTCGTGCGGTACAGCTCGCTGAGCACCCGCGAGTTCATCACCTCGCCGGGCGTGCCGACCCGGAACCGGCCCTCCACCAGGTACAGCACCCGGTCCACCAGCGGCAGCACCGGGTTGATCTCGTGGGTCACGAACAGCACGGCCGTGCCCGCGGACCGCCGGCGCGCGTCGATCAGGTCGCTGACCACGCGCTGGTTGGCGAGGTCGAGCGAGAGCAGCGGCTCGTCGCACAGCAGCACCTCGGGGTCGCCGACCAGGGCCTGCGCCACCCGCAGCCGCTGCTGCTCGCCGCCGGAGAGCAGGCCGACCGGCTCGTCGCCGTACCGGGTCGCGCCCACGGCGGCCAGCGCCGCGTCCACCTTCTCCCGCCGCTCGCGCCTGCCGCGCAGGCCGAGGCCCCAGCCGTGGCCGTCGAGGCCGAAGCCGACCAGGTCGCGGCCGCGCAGCGTGAGCGTGGTGTCGACGGCCCGCTGCTGCGGGATGTAGCCGATGCGGCGGTTGCCGCCGGCCACCCGCACGGTGCCCGCCGACAGCGGCTGGAGGCCCAGCAGCACCCGGATGAGGCTGGTCTTGCCCGAGCCGTTGGGCCCGAGCACGGCCACGAACTCACCGGGCGCCACGTCCAGGTCCAACCCGTCCCACAGCACGCGGTCGCCGTAGGCCAGCCGCGCGCCGCGCAGCGCCACGGCCGCGCCCGCGGTCCGACCCGCCTCGCCCCGATCGGCCTCGTCCCGGACGGTCATGCGCCGAGCGCACCCACGAGGGCGTCAACCTGCTTGGTCATCCAGTCAAGGTAGCCGGTCGCGCCCTCGGGCAGCGTCTCGGTCACCTCCACGACGGGGACGCCGGCGGACCCGGCCGCGCCGACCACCTGCCCGGTGGCGGCGTTCTCCGTCTGCGCGTTGTTGACCAGGGCCGCCACCTGCTTGCCGTTGACCAGGTCGAGCACCTCGGCGAGCGCCGCGGCGGGCACGTCGGTCTCCTCCTCGACGGCGTCGCTGAACGACTCGGGGGTGACGTCCTCGACGCCCGCCGCGTCGAGCAGGTAGTGGGCGACCGGCTCGGTCTGGAGGACCCGCTTGCCCGCGCCCTTGCCGTCGAGCCGCGCGGCCAGCTCGTCGAGCTTCGCGCCGAAGTCCTTCGCGTTGGCCTCGAACTCGGCCTTGCGGTCCGGGGCGATCCCGCCCAGGTCGGCGGCCGCCTGCTCGGCGACCTTGTGGACGGTCTCGAAGTCGTACCAGACGTGCTCGTTGACCGCGTGGTCGTGGCCGTGCCCGTCCTCGGCGCCCTGCTCGGTGGCGGGCTCCTCGTGACCGGGCTCCTCGTGACCGGGCTCTTCGTGGCCCGGCTCCTCGTGACCCGGCTCGTCGTGGCCGGCGGCCTTGCCGGAGATCGGGAACGCCTCGATCTTCTTCGCGCCCTCGGTCTCGGGGCCGAGCAGCCCGGCGAAGAAGTCGTCGTAGCCGCCGCCGTTGAAGACGACCAGCTTCGCGTCGCGCACCGCGGCCACGTCGGCGGGCTTGCTCTCGTAGGAGTGCGGGTCGCCGGACGGGTCGTCGATGATCGAGGTGACCTCGACCGCGTCGCCGCCGACCGCCTCCACCACGCTGCCCCACACGTTGGTGGAGGCGACGACCTTGATCCTGCCGTCGTCGGCGGCGGGGGTGTCCTGACCGCCGCAGGCGGTGAGGGCGACGGCGGTCACGGCGGCCACCGCCCCGAGCATCGTGTTGCGGACCGTCATCAGCGCACTCCTCGACTGGTGGAACCACAGGCAATGGAAACCGTTGTCGAGTTCAGTTTAGAACTCTCCGCGACCGGGGAATGCGCCGACCGGGTGTCGTCGGACACGCCGGAGGGCCGCCCCCGCACGCGGGAACGGCCCTCCGGGGAACTCCGGGGTCAGTCGGTCAGGCGCAGACCGCTCTCCGGGTGGAACAGGTGGACCTCGCCGGCGTCGCGCACGGCGACCTTCACCGTCTGGCCCAGGGTCGGCGGCGTGCGGCCGTCGACGCGGACCACGAACCGCTCGGGGGTGCCGTTGATGCGGACCGAGCCGTGCAGCAGCGCGTCCGCGCCCAGCTCCTCGACCAGCTCGACGACCATCTCCATGCCCTGCTCGGCGGAGGAGACCAGGCCCAGCGACTCGGGCCGCACGCCGAAGGTGACCTCGGACAGGCCCTCGGCCGCCGCCCGGTCCAGCGCGCGGCGCTCCAGCGGCACCACGACGCCGTCGAGCTTCGCGCCCTCGCCGGTCAGCGGGACGGTCTTGAGGTTCATGGCGGGCGAGCCCATGAAGCCGGCGACGAACGCGTTGGCCGGCTTGTCGTACAGGTTGCGCGGGGTGTCGCACTGCTGGAGCAGGCCGTCCTTGAGCACCGCGACGCGGTGGCCCATGGTCATGGCCTCGACCTGGTCGTGCGTGACGTAGATCGTGGTGGTGCCGAGCCGGGCCTGGAGGGCGGCGATGTTCGCGCGGGTCTCCACGCGCAGCTTCGCGTCCAGGTTGGACAGCGGCTCGTCCATGAGGAACACGGAGGGCTCGCGCACGATCGCGCGGCCCATCGCGACGCGCTGGCGCTGACCGCCGGACAGGGCCTTCGGCTTGCGGTCCAGGTACTTGGTCAGGTCGAGCATCTTGGCCGCCTCGGCGACCTTCTCCTTGATCTCGGCCTTGTTCACGCCGCGCAGCTTGAGCGCGAAGCCCATGTTCTCCGCGACGGTCATGTGCGGGTAGAGCGCGTAGGACTGGAACACCATGGCGATGTCGCGGCCCTTCGGCGGGACGTTGGTGACGTCCTTGCCGCCGATGTGGATGGCGCCCTCGTCCACGTCCTCCAGACCCGCGAGCATGCGCAGCGCGGTGGACTTGCCCGAGCCGGACGGGCCGACCAGGACGAGGAACTCGCCGTCGGCGACGTCCAGCGACAACTCGTCGACCGCGCGGACGGGCGGGTTGCCGGGGAAGATCCGCGACGCCTTGACGTAGGCGACCTCAGCCATGTGATGCACCTTTCACTACCAAGCTTTGTCGCAACGTTAGGGATTGCAAGCGCTTACGGGAACAGGTGGATTGGTCTAGTTTTCACTGCTGTAGCCTCCTGTGACACACCGAGCTACAATCAGGAGGTGAAGGTCATCAGCCAGCGAGAGTTCCGGAACAACTCCGCCGCGGTCATGGACGCGGTGGAGGCGGGCGAGACGTTCCACGTCACCCGCAACGGCGTGGAGATCGCGGAAGTGCGCCCGCTGCCGCGCCGTCGGCGGCTGACCACGGACGAGCTCGTCGAACTGCACAAGCACCTGCCGCGGGTCGACTACGCGGCGATGCGCGCGGAGGCGGACGAGTTCTTCGGCGAAGGCCGCGTCGGCGACGAAGGCGACGACCCGTGGGAGCGCCCCCGTGGCTGAGCGCCGCCCGTCCGGCGTGCTGGACACCTGCGTCTACATCGACCTGGCGACGCTGGACCGCGCCGGGTTGCCGGAGATCTCCGAGCTGACCGCCGTCACGTTCGCCGAGCTGCACCAGGGCGTCGCGGCGGCCAAGGACGCCGCGACCCGCGCGGCGCGCACCGAGAGGCTGAGCGTCGCCATCGCGAACTTCGAGCCGCTGCCCTTCGACGGCAGGGCGGCCTCCCGGTACGGCACCCTGTACGCGTTGACGCTCGACGCGAAGCGCGATCCACGTCCGCGCAAGATGGACCTGATGATCGCGGCCATCGCCTCGTCGAACAACCTGCCCCTCTACACCCGGAACCCGAAGGACTTCGTCGGCCTGGAGTCGATGGTCGAGGTCATCACGGTCTGAACCGGGACTGGTATGCCTGGTGCATGCCGACCGAACTGGTCCTCGTCCGCCACGCGCGCTCCGTGGTCCCCACCGCCGACGGGCCGGACGAGCTGACCCGGCCGCTCCAGGAGACCGGACTGGCACAGGCGCGCGACCTGGTGGACGAACTGCTGCGGCTCGACCCGACCGCCGTCGCGTCCAGCCCGTACCTGCGGGCCGTGCAGACGGTCGCGCCCGCCGCCGGGGCGCTGGGGCTCGCCGTGGACCGGAGGTGGGACCTGCGGGAGTGGGACTCGGGCCTGGAGCCGACCCCCGACTACGCGCGCCACCACGCGCACAGCTGGGCGAACCCGGACCACGCCCGACCGGGCGGCGAGAGCCTGGACGCGCTCACCGGGCGGGTGCTGGGAGCGCTCGGCGCCGTCGCCCGCGAGCACGAGGGCGGCGTCGTGCTCATCGGCACGCACGGCACGTTCGCCGCCCGCGCGCTGCGCGCCGCCGGCCACCCGGTGGACTGGCCGTTCCTGGCGGGCATGCCCATGCCCGCGGTGTACCGGCTGCGGTGGGACGGCCGCCCCACCGCAGCCTCGGGTCCGGGCCTACCCCTTGACCGCGCCTGACGACAGGCC
Source organism: Actinosynnema sp. NPDC059797 (assembly GCF_042732085.1). Taxonomy (NCBI): domain Bacteria; kingdom Bacillati; phylum Actinomycetota; class Actinomycetes; order Pseudonocardiales; family Pseudonocardiaceae; genus Actinosynnema; species Actinosynnema sp. NPDC059797. The sequence goes on along the minus strand of NZ_JBHWIE010000003.1, from coordinate 119,871 downwards.
CGTCACCAGGAACCGCTGCACCAGGTAGAACACCGCGATCGCCGGGATCGCCACCAGGATCGACGCCGCCGCCAGGTGACCCCACTCGGTCCGGTTCTGCTGCACGAACACCTGCAGCCCGACCGCCAGCGTCTTCGACTCGTCCGCCGCCGACAGGAACGCCGACGCGAACGCCACCTCGCCCCACGCCGTGAGGAAGGCGTAGAACGCGGTCACCGCCAGGCCCGGCCGGGCCAGCGGCAGCACCAGCCGCCAGAAGACGCCGAACGGGGACAGGCCGTCCACGCGGCCCGCCTCGTCGATGTCGCCGGGGATGGTGTCGAAGTAGCCCTTCAGCATGTAGGTGCAGAACGGCACCGCCGTCGTGCAGTACACCAGCACCAGGCCGAACGACGTGCCCTGCAACCCCAGTTCGAGCAGGATGTTGTACAGCGGCACGATCAGCACCGCGAACGGGAACATCTGCACGACCAGGAACGACAGCATCAGCGACCGCTTGCCGGGGAAGCGGAAGCGCGAGGCCGCGTACCCCGTGGTCGCCGACAGGAACACCGCCAGCACCGTGGTCATCAGCGCGATCAGCACCGAGTTGCCGAACCAGGCCAGGAAGTCGCCCTTCTCCCCGGACAGGATGCGCGCGTAGTTGTCCAGGCTCGACTCGTTGACCAGCTTCGGCGTGGTCTCCACCGCCCGCGCGTCCGGCTTGAACGACGTCACCAGCACCCAGAACACCGGGAACACCGCGATCAGCGACGCGACGACTAGCGCGGCGTGCAGGCCGACGCTGGCCAGTCGCGACCGCTCGGAGCGCTTGGGCGCCCGGACCGGCTGGACCGCCTTGAAGGAAGCCGCCTCGACCGACATCACCACACCTCGCCTTGCTTGCGCAGCGCGCGCCGGTACACGCCCGCGAACACGAGCAGCACGGACAGGATCAGCACGCCGTAGGTGGACGCCACCGCGAAGTCGCGGGACGCCCCGGAGAAGAACCGCTCGAACGCGTAGGTCACCAGGATCCGCGTGTTCGGGTTCGGCCCGGTGATCAGGTAGATGATCGCGAACATGTTGAACGTCCAGATGATGCCCAGCAGCACCACCGTGCTGGACACCGCCTGCAACCCGGGCAGCGTCACGTGCCGGAACCGCTGCCACGCCGTGGCGCCGTCCACCTCGGCCGCCTCGTAGAGGTCGCCGGGGATGGACTGGAGGCCGCCCAGCAGCGCCACCATCATGAACGGCACGCCGAGCCAGATGTTGACGATCATGACCGCGACCAGCGCCCAGTCCGACTGGCCCAGCCACACCGGGTCGGGCAGGCCGACGGCCCGCAGGGCCTGGTTGATGATCCCGTACTGCGCGTTGAACATGTACTTCCACGCGAACGCGCTGATGAACGCGGGCACCGCCCACGGCAGGATCAGCAGCACCCGGTACACCGCCCGCCCGCGCACCTGCCGGTTGAGCAGCAGCGCGAGGCCGAGGCCGATGGTGTAGTGGCAGAACACGCACCCGAACGTCCAGATCAGCGTGCGGACCAGCGTGCCCCAGAAGGCGCCGAAGCTGGTGTCGCCGGACAGGACGTTCAGGTAGTTGCCCAGCCCCACCCAGTCGTAGCTCGCCGGCCGGTCGAGGATCGGGTTGGCGATGTTGCCCTCGTTGATGTTGGTGAAGGTGAAGTACACGCCCTGGGCGAGCGGGAACAGCACCAGCACCGCGATGACCACCACGACCGGCAGCACCATCGCGTACGCGTACCAGTGCCGGTCCAGGAACCTGCGCACCGAAGTCTCCCTTCCGCGTGCCAGTGAGGGCTCCCCCGGCCGGGGAAGCCCTCACGAGGGGTGTCAGCCGACGGTGTAGTCGGGGACGACGGTGTCCTTGTAGGCCTTGGCGACCTCGTCCAGCGCGGTCTTCGCGTCCTTCTTGCCGGCCAGGAAGTCGGCGTAGGCGATCTTCAGCGGGTCGAACAGCTGGCCGCCCTCGGGGATCCAGGCCCGCGCGTGCGCGGCGGTGACCACCGGCTCGAACGCGGAGACGACCTCGTTGGCCTTGACGTCGGCGTTCTCGTAGGCGGACTTGCGGGTGGGCAGCAGGCCCAGTTCCTTGGCGACGGTCACCTGCGACTCGACGCTGCTCATGCAGGCGACGAACTTGACCGCGGAGTCCTTGGCCTTGGTGCCCTGGCGGATCACGTAGTTGTGGCCGCCGACCGGCGCGGAGCCCTCGCCCGCGGTCTCGCCGGGGACGGGCGCGATGCCGAGGTTGGCGGCGTCGGTGAACGCGGCGCCCTTGAGGTAGTCGGCGACCGACCACGGGCCGTTGACCACCATGGCGACCTCGCCGGAGGTGAACGCGGCCTGCATGTTGTTGTAGGAGTTGGCCGGGTCGAGCGCGGTGGTCGCGGCCTTGGCGTCCAGCAGGCCCTTGGCGGTCTCCAGCGCCTTCACGTTCTCGTCGGAGTTGACCACGATCTTCTTCGCCTCGGCGTCGACCAGGTCGCCGCCCGCGCCGTAGATGAACGGCAGCGCGTAGTAGGCGTCGTTGTTGATGAAGATGGTCTTCTCGCCGCCGAGCTTGGCGGCGGCGGCCTTGACCTCGTCCCAGGTCTTCGGCGGCTCGACGCCCGCGTCGGCCAGCAGCTTCTTGTTGTAGAACAGCGCCAGGGAGTCGGTGACCTGGGGGACGCCGTAGGACTTGCCCTCGAACTTGGTGGAGCCGAGCGGGGTCTCCAGGAAGTCGGAGGTGTCGCCCGCCAGCTCGGTGCCGGTCAGGTCGACGATGTAGCCCAGCTTGGCCAGCTGCGGCACCCAGGCGACCTCGGCGCGGAACACGTCGGGGCCCTGGCCGCCCTGGGCGGCGGTCCGGTAGTTGTTGAGCGCCTGGTCGAAGGCGACGGTCTCGGCCTTGACCTTGTAGCCGCCCTTGGTGGCGCAGTCCTGCGCGAGCTTGGTGAACACCGGGCTCTCGTTGGGGCCGCTGGTGTCCCAGAAGGTGACCTCGCCGGAGTCGCCGGCGTCCGATCCGCCGCCACCACCGCCGCACGCGGTGAGGACGAGGGCGCTTGCTGCCGCCACTGCGGTCACGAGGGTGGTACGTCGCATCGTTGCTGTCGTCCCTCCTGCTGGACCTTCATCGCGATGAAGGCTCTTGCAAGAACTTGCGAAATTGTTGACGCGGATTTCATCCCGCCGACCTGGGCCGGGTCAAGGCCAGGACGGTAACCAAGCCGTAACGGCCCGGCGTTCTCGGACGAAACCGTGATGGGCGTTGCAAAAATTTGCCGCTGGCGGCAGGCTGCACGTCACCCACAACCCAAGCGAGGAGGCATGGTGTCCGGTCTGTCCGAGATCGCCAGGGCAGCCGGGGTGAGCATCTCGACGGTCAGCCGGGTGCTCAACCGCCGGGCGGGTGTCAACGACGAAACGCGCCAGCGCGTGCTCGCCGTGCTCGCCGAGATGCCCTACACGCCTCGCGGGTTGGGAGCGCTCCAGCGGACCGGTGTGATCGGGCTGCTGGTGCCGGAGCTGTCGAACCCGGTGTTCCCGGCGTTCGCCGAGGCGCTGGAGGTCCGCGCGGCGCGCCTGGGCTACTCGTCGCTGCTGTGCAACACGCGCGCGACCGGCGCCGCCGCCATGGGCGAGGAGGAGTACGTGCGGATGCTCCTCGCGCGCGGCGTCGAGGGCATGGTGTTCGTGTCGCCGGAGATCACCAACACCGAGGTGCCGCTCGGGCAGGCGCCGCGACCGTCGTACTACGCGAAGCTGCTGGCCGACGGCGTGCACATGGTGTTCGTCAACGGGGCCACGCCGTCGCTGGACGTGCCGGACGTGACCGTGGACGAGCAGCACGCGGGCTACGCGGCGACGCGGCACCTGGTGGAGCTGGGGCACCGGCGGATCGGGTTCGTCTCCGGGCCGGCGCGGTCGCTGCCGTCGCGGCTCAAGCGCGCCGGGTGGGCGGCGGCGCTGGAGGAGGACGGGCTGCCCGCGACGTCGGACTTCGTGGCGCACGGCCCGTTCGGGCCGGAGGGCGGGGCGGCGGCCGTGGCGGCGCTGCTGGACACGGTGCGGCCGACCGCGGTGATCTGCTCGTCCGACCACATGGCGATCGGCGTGCTGCGGGAGGCGCACCGCCGCGGGCTGCGGGTGCCCGGCGACCTGGCCGTGGTGGGCTTCGACGACATCCCGCTGGCGTCGTACTGCTCGCCGTCGTTGACCACCCTGGCGCAGCCGATCGAGGAAATGGCGGCGGCCGCGGTGGACGAGTTGGTGCACCGGCTCGACCCCGATCGGCGGCGGCGGCCGGCGGGCAATTACACGCGCGTGTTCCGCCCCAAGCTGGTGGTGCGCGAGTCGTCCGCGCCACCCTCATTGGTTTAGACCAAAGTACCGTCGAGTAACCTGTTATCACCTGCGTTGATGGTGAATTTGAGGGACGCCCGTCACCCCCACTTCTGTAATTGGTTCTGAACCGTTACGGTCACTTCATGGCGCGGTCGATGCATGTGCGACGCCCCGCGACGCTCGCCTCACTGGCGGCGGAGCTGGGTGTTTCCCGGACAACGGTGTCCAACGCGTACAACCGTCCCGACCAGCTCTCGCCGGAGCTGCGACGCCGGGTGTTGGAGACAGCGAGAAGACTCGGCTACCCGGGCCCCGACCCGGTGGCCCGATCACTGCGCACGCGCAAGGCCGGCGCGGTGGGCCTGCTGCTCACCGAGAACCTGTCCTACGCGTTCCGCGACCCGGCGGCGATCGGGTTCCTGGAGGGCCTGGCGCTCGCGTGCGAGGACGCCGGGCAGGGGCTGCTGCTCGTGCCCGCGAACCCCGAGCGCGAGGACGTGGCCGCGGTGCACCGGGCGGGCGTGGACGGCTTCGTCGTCTACTCGGTGCCCGACGACGACCCGCACCTCGCCGCCGTGCTGGAGCGGCCGGTGCCGACCGTCGTGTGCGACCAGCCGGACATCGACAACGTCGACCGCGTCGGCATCGACGACCAGGCCGCGATGAACTCCCTGGCGCAGCACCTGATCTCGCTGGGGCACCGGCGGGTCGGCGTGGTGTGCATGCGGCTGGCCCGCGACCGCAACGACGGCTTCGTGACGGCGGACCGGCAGGCGTCGGCGCACTTCCACGTGCAGCGGGCGCGCCTGGCCGGCCTCGCGCAGGCCTTCGGCGCGGTGGGCGTCGACTGGAACGAGATCCCCGTGGTCGAGCGCTTCGACCACACCATCGCCTCGGGCGCCTCGGCCGCCGCCCAGGTGCTGGACCGCGACCCGCAGATCACGGCGCTGGTCTGCACCTCGGACATCCTCGCGCTGGGCGCGCTCGGCGAGGCGCAGCGGCGCGGGCTGCGCGTGCCGCAGGACCTGACCGTCACCGGCTTCGACGGCATCCGGGAGGCCGAGCAGTCGGGCCTGACCACCGTCCGGCAGCCGGTGCTGGAGAAGGGTCGCGCGGCGGGCAAGCTGCTGCTGGACTCGGCGGAGCGCACCCGGCCCCGCTCGGTCACCCTCGCCACGGAGCTGATCCACGGCACCACCGCCGCGCCGCCGCGCGGGACGGCGGAGGAGCGCTGGTTCGGGCCCTGACCGCCCGCCCACCGCACACCCGGTCCTCCGCGGGGGTCCCCACCCAGGGGACCCCCGCGGCGCGTCGGGGGGCGTTCCACCCGGAGGCGTTCCACCCGGAGGCGTTCGCCGCGGGGGCGTTCTGCCCGGGGGGGGTCCAGCAGGTGGACCCCCTGCCGCGCGGGACGACAATCGGGGACATGCCGCTCCCCTCGCAGCCGCTGCGCAAACTGGGCTTCCTGACCATCGGCCTGTTCGACGAGGACGACCCCCGCCGCGGCCACGAGTCGACGCTGGAGGTCATCCGGCTGGGCGAGGACCTGGGCTTCGACAGCGCCTGGGTGCGGCACCGGCACCTCCAGTTCGGCATCTCCTCGCCCGTCGCCGTGCTGGCCGCGGCGTCCCAGCGCACCTCGCGCATCGGGCTGGGCACCGCCGTCATCCCGCTGGGCTGGGAGAACCCGGTCCGCCTGGCCGAGGACCTGGCCACGGTCGACGTGCTGTCCGGCGGCCGGCTCAACCCCGGCGTCAGCGTCGGCGCGCCGATCCACTACGACCGGGTGAAGCACGCCCTCTACCCGGACACCGCCGACGTCGAGGACTTCAGCCACCGGCGCGTCCGGCGCCTGCTCGACGCGCTGGCCGGTGAGCCCGTCAGCGACTTCGAGGGCACCGAGGGCATCGAGGTGTTCTCCCGGCGCGTCCAGCCGCACTCGCCCGGCCTGCGCGACCGCGCCTGGTACGGCGGCGGCAGCCTGGCCTCGGCCCGGTGGGCGGGCGAGAACCGGATGAACTTCATGGTCAGCAACGTGGTCAGGGGCGAGGGCCACGCGCGGGGGTTCGCCGACCTCCAGCTCTCCCACGTGCGGGAGTTCAAGGCCGCGCACCCCGGCGGCGGCCGCGTCTCCCAGGGCCTGGTCGTCATCCCCACCGACAGCGCGACCGCCGCGCAGCGCGCGAAGTACGCGGACTACGCCGCCCGGCGCCTGCCGCGCACGGGCGGCCCGCAGGGGCCGAACGGCCTGTGGTTCGCGCCGGACCTCGTGGGTCCGGCGGACGAGATCGCCGAGCGCCTGTACGCCGACGCCGCCTTCCGGGAGGTGGAGGAGGCGGTCTTCGCCCTGCCGTTCACCTTCGGGCACGAGGACTACGAGCAGGTCCTGACCGACATCGCCACGAAGCTCGGCCCGGCGCTGGGGTGGCGGCCGGACCCGGCCGGGTGAGTCAGGTCAGCCGGAACACCACCGGGTCGCTCACCTTGCCCGCGACCTCCGCGACCACCAGGTAGTCGCCGGGTCCGAGCCGCCGGTGGCCGCCGCACCCCGGCTCCGACGTGGTGCCCGGCCAGCGCAGGCCGTAGGTGAACCGCTCCCCCGGCCGCAGCACGCGCACCTCGGAGCCCCCGGTGGCGAAGCAGTCGTTGCTCGACCACAGGCGGGTCGCGCCGTCCACCGTGGTGACCACGAGTTCGCGCACGTGCCGCCCGATGTCCTTCGCGCACGGCAACCGCCCCGTGTTGGACACCGCGATCCCCAGGCCCACCGCCTCGCCCGCCGCGACCGAGGGCCGGTCCAGCTCGGCGACCACGTGGAGCTGGACGTCCTCGCACGGCGGCGGCGGACCGGGCGGCGGGGGCGTCGTGCCGGGGGCGGTGGTGCCCTGGGGAGTGGTGCCCTGAGGAGTGCTGCCCGGTGACGGCGCGGCGACCGGGGTCACCGGCGCCGCGGACGGGGACGGGGTCTGGTCGACCGGCCGCGGCGCGGTGGGGTCGGACCCGCCGAACAGGACGGCGACCAGCCAGGCGAGGCCGACCACCGCGACCACCGCGACCACGACCGCCAGGGCGCGCCGACGCCGGTACACCGACGGCGGGAGCGGCCCCGTTGGCTCGATCACCCGACGAAAATATCCTCGCGGCGTGGAATGGCGGGCCAAGTGTTGGTCCCCCGATGTGGTGAACGTGATCCCGGCGCGAGCCGATCGGCGAGGACGAGGTCCGGGGCTTCGCCCACGACGTGCGCACCGGTGAGCTGACCGAGGTCGGCTAACCCGTTCGTGGAACACTGGTCGGCGTTATGAGCCTGGACGCAGACCTCCTCCTCGACTGGTTCGCCGACACCGCCCGCGACCTGCCCTGGCGACGGCCGGAGTGCACCGCGTGGGGCGTGCTGGTCAGCGAGATCATGCTCCAGCAGACGCCGGTCGCCCGCGTCGAGCCGATCTGGCGCGAGTGGCTGGCCCGCTGGCCGACGCCGTCCGCGCTGGCCGCCGCCACGCAGGGCGAGGTGGTGCGCGCCTGGGGCAAGCTCGGCTACCCCCGGCGCGCCCTCCGGCTGCACGCCGCCGCCCAGGCCATCGCCGAGCAGCACGACGACGTGGTCCCGGACGACGTGGACACGCTGCTCGCGCTGCCCGGCATCGGCGCCTACACCGCCCGCGCGGTGGCCGCGTTCGCCTACGGGCGGAAGTGCCCGGTGGTCGACACGAACGTGCGACGCGTGGTCGCCCGGGCGGTGCACGGCGCGGGCGACGCGGGCCCGCCGTCGACCACGAAGGACCTGCGCGACGTCGAGGCCCTGCTGCCCGACGAGCGCGCCGCGACCTACTCGGCCGCGCTCATGGAGCTGGGCGCCCTGGTCTGCACGGCCCGCACGCCCAAGTGCGCCGACTGCCCCGTCCTCGCCTCGTGCGCCTGGCAGCTCAACGGCCGCCCCGCCTACGACGGCCCGGCCAAGGCGGTGCAGAAGTTCGCGGGCACCGACCGGCAGGTGCGCGGCCTGCTGCTGGACGTGCTGCGCGGCACCACCGGCCCGGTCGCCAAGGCCCGGCTCGACCTCGTGTGGTCGGACGCGGGCCAGCGGGACCGGTGCCTGCACTCGCTGCTGGTCGACGGCCTGGTCGAGCAGACCGCCGAGGGCCTGTTCGCGCTGCCCGGGGAGCACTAGGTGCACCTGCTCGTGGTGTTCTTCGACGACGAGGCCGACCGGGCCGTGCGGGAGCTGTGGCGGCGCGTCGGCGTCGCGCCGGACCTGCCGCCCCACCTGACGTGCGCGTCCGCCGGCGTCATCGGCCCCAAGGTGCGCGCGGAGCTGCGCGAGGACCTGTCCCGCCTCTGGCTGCCCGACCTGTGGCTGCACGCGCTCAGCGCCAGTGACGACGCCCTGCGGCTCGCCGCCGTGGTCGACGGCGAGCTGCTGGCCGTGCACTCGGCGATCCACGACGTGCTGGCGGGCCGCGTGAAGCACCCGACCGCCCGGCACCTACCCGGCAGTTGGACCCCGCACTGCACCCTGCTCACCGGCGACGACGACGCGGTCAAGGCCGCGTTCGCCGAGCTGCACCCGGTCGCCCCGATCCGCGCCAGGGCCCGCCAGGTGGCCGTCGTGGACACTCAGACCGGCGGGATCGACCCGCTCAGGAACGCCTCCACCGCGCCCCGGTAGACCTCCGGCGCCTCGTCGTGCACCACGTGCCCCGACTCGGGCACCACCACGTGGTGCGCGGGGAGACCCCGGGCCGCGCACCACCGGACGACCTCGGCCATCTGCCCCGCCGGCAGCACGCCCCGCCCGGCCTCGACCACCAGCAGCGGGCACCGGATCGCGTCCACGAAGTCCCAGTAGGACCGCTCGCCCCACTCCGCGGCGATCTCGTACAGGTCGTCCAGGTCGGCGATCAGGTGCCACCCGTCGGCCCGCTCCTCGAACAGCTCCTCCACCCGCGGCACGTCCACCACCGACCGCACGTGCGCCAACGACTGGAACGCCGCCGGCCACGCCTCGAAGTACCAGCGCCACTCGTCGACCGAGCGGCCCCGGTTGTCCGGCACCACGTCCTCCGCGACGACCCCGCGCACCAGGTCGGGCCGCAGCGCGGCGAGCGCCCACGCGTGCAGGCCGCCCATGGAGTGCCCGATCACCACCACCGGACCCAGGTCCAGCCGCTCGATCGCCGACACCGCGTCGGCGACGAAGTCCTCGGTCCGGAAAGGACCGCGCCGCGGGTTCCGCCCGTGCCCGCGCGCGTCGAGGCCGACGACCCGGCCGTACGGCCTGAGCCACCGCGCGACCGTCCACCAGGTGCTCGCCCGGCTCATCAGGCCGTGCAGCAGCAGGATGCCGGGTCCCGAACCGCCGAACTCCACCACGCTCATGCGTGCATCATGTCGACATGGCCATCAGCCCCAAGGCACGCCCGTACCTGCTCGTGCTCTGCCTGGTGCTGGTGGTCGCCGGCGTCGTCGTCGCCAGGCTGCCGCACGACCGGCAGGCGGGCCCGACGACCACCGGCCCGACCACGCCGCCCGTGGTCGGCGCCGAGGGCGGCGACGGCGCGGGCGACGCGTACTACCCCCGGGACGGCAACACCGGCTACGACGTCGGCCGCTACGACCTCGACGTCACCTACGACCCCGCCACCCGGCGACTGGACGGCGTCGCGGAGATCACCGCCAGGGCCACCGCCGACCTGACCCGGTTCAACCTCGACCTGTACCGGCTCACCGTCGACGAGGTGCTCGTGCGCGGGCTGCCCGCGACCTTCCGCCAGGAGGGCGAGCACGAACTGGTGATCACCCCCGGGGCGCCGCTGGCCGAGGGCGAGGAGTTCACCACGACCGTGCGGTACGGCGGCGAGCCCACCCTGTTCCAGGACCGGGCCCTGGGCAGCAGCGGCTGGCAGGTCTCGCGGGGCGGCGGCGCGTTCGCGGCCGGCGAGCCCCACTCGGCGACGACCTGGTTCCCCGCCAACGACACCCCGCGCGACAAGGCCTCGTTCGCCCTCACCGCCCGCGTCCCCGAGGGCTGGTCGGTCGTCTCCAACGGCGTGGAGCGGGGCGAGCCCGTCACCGCCGACGGCTGGACGTCGTTCCGCTGGGCGGCCGAGGAGCCGATGGCCACCTACCTGACCACCATCGCCGTCGACCGGTGGACGATCGAGCGCTCCACCCTCCCCGACGGCACCCCGGTCCTCGACGCCTACGCCCCCGGCGCCGAGAACGCCCGCCAACACCAGCGCAGGCTCCCGGAAGTCCTGGGCTTCCTCTCCGAGCGGTTCGGCCCCTACCCGTTCAGCACCGCCGGCGGCATCTTCCTGGCCGACGACATCGGGTTCTCCCTGGAGACCCAGACCAGGCCCGTCTACGCGGGCTGGGCGAGGCTGGAGACCGTGGTGCACGAGAACGCCCACCAGTGGTTCGGCGACCTGGTGTCCGTGGAGAGCTGGGCCGACATCTGCCTGAACGAGTGCGTCGCCAGCTACGCGGAGTGGCTGTGGGACGAGGCCGAGAACGGCGCCGACCTCGACGCCCTCTACCGCGACACGGTGGAGCAGGTCGCCGACCGCGACGCCTACTGGGGGCGCAAGCTCTACGACATGGGCCGCGGCAACGAGTTCCGCGGCGTCTACGACAAGGGGCAGCTCGCCGTGCACGCCCTGCGCCGCCAGATCGGCGACGACGACTTCGACCGGGTGCTCAAGGGGTGGATCGCGGAGCACGCGGGCGGCAACGCGTCCTGGCCGGAGTTCGAGGCCCACGTCGAGCGGGTGTCCGGCCAGGACCTCGACGCCTTCTTCGCGGCCTGGTTCCGCGGCGCCGGGATCCCGGCCGACGAGCACCTGTACCCGGGTTCGCTACGCCGATAGCGGGCTCTGCTGGTGCAGCACCACCAGCCACCCGTCGCCCTCGCGCGCGCAGACGGTCGTCACCAGCGCCGAGAACTCGACCTCGCGCTCCTCGACGAGGGCCACCACGTCCACCCGGTAGGTCACCGCCGCGCTGTCGGCCCCCACCTCCAGCACCCGGACCCCGGACAGCTCGGTCTTCAGGTACGGGTTGCGGTTCGCCCCGATCGTCGACACGGCGTCGGCCTTGGTCATCACGCCGTACTGGCTGACCGCCACCGCGTCGTCCCGCAGGGACCGCTCGTAGAACGCGCCGTCGCCCTCGCGGTTCGCGCGCCACAGCTCTTCTTCCAACCGGATCAGCTCGTCCATGTAACCATCTTAGCCGGTAGAAGAGAAACCGGCTACAGTGGTTACATGCCGACCTGGTCCAGGACCCTCACCGGGCACGACGGTCAGCGCTACCGCTTCGACCCCGGCTCCTTCAGCCTGGAACTGCTGGTCACCGGCGGTCCGGGCGAGTACCGCCGGTACGAGGTCCTGCACACCCCGGACGACCTCGCGGCCTGGCTGCGCGACTGCCGCCTCACCACCACCGCCCCGATCACCGACGTCCGCGTCACCCCCGAGGACCTCGACCGGATCAAGGCCCTCCGCGACGCGTTCCTGCACCTCGCGCAGGCCCAGGCCCGCGGCGAGGCCCCCGACCCCGCCCACGTCGAAGCCCTCAACGCCGCCACCGCCGAGACCCCGCGCCCCCGCCTCGACCCGGGGACCGGCGCCCTCGCCTGGACGACGCCGGTGACCGGCGCCCAGGTCCTCGGCGCGGCGGCCCGCGACGCCGTCCACACCCTCGCCACCGGCGCCGTCCGCGAGTGCTCGGCCGACGACTGCGGGCTGCTCTTCCTCGACACGTCCCGCTCCGGCAACCGGCGCTGGTGCTCGATGGAGCGCTGCGGCAACCGCCACAAGGTCCGCACCCACCGCGCCCGCCGCGAGGCCGAACCCCTGTAACGTCGGACCCATGGCGGTTGTGAAGATCAACGCGATCCACGTGCCCGACGGCTCGGGCCCGGAGCTGGAGAAGCGGTTCGCCGCGCGCCTGGGCGCCGTCGACTCCGAGCCCGGCTTCCTCGGTTTCCAGCTGCTCAGGCCGGTCAAGGGCGACACCCGGTACTTCGTGGTGACCCAGTGGGAGACCGAGGAGGACTTCCAGAACTGGCTGCGCGGCAGCGCCAAGGAGGCCCACTCGGGCGAGCGCGCCAAGCCCGTCGGCACCGGCTCGGACCTGCTGGAGTTCGAGGTCGTCCTCAGCTCCGCCCCCAAGGGTGAATGAGGCCCTAGACCAGGCAGCGGACCTCATCCGGAACGCCGACGCGATCCTCGTGTGCGCCGGCGCGGGCATGGGCGTGGACTCGGGCCTGCCGGACTTCCGGGGCACCACCGGCTTCTGGCAGGCCTACCCGCCCTACGCCCGCCTCGGCCTGCGCTTCGAGGAGCTGGCGGACCCGGTCCACTTCGCCGAGGACCCGGCGCTCGCCTGGGGTTTCTACGGCCACCGCCTGGCCCTCTACCGCGACACCGAGCCCCACGACGGCTTCCGGGTCCTCAAGAGCTGGGACGCCCGCGTCTTCACCTCCAACGTCGACGGCCAGTTCCAGCGGGCCGGCCTCGCCGACGTGGCCGAGGTCCACGGCTCGATCCACCACCTCCAGTGCGCCGAGCCGTGCTCGGAGGACATCTGGCCCAACGACCTGGGCATCACCGTCGACCCCGGCACCATGAGGGCCGAGGGCCCCCTGCCGACCTGCCCGAACTGCGGCGGCCTCGCCAGGCCGAACATCCTCATGTTCGGCGACCGGTCCTGGGTGCCCCACCGCTCCCAGGCGGCCCTGGACGCCCTCACCGCCTGGCGCCGCGGAGCGCGGAACCTCACCGTCGTCGAGATCGGCGCGGGCACCGCCGTCCCCACCGTCCGCCGCCAGGCGGAGCTGGCGACCGCCGCCACGGGCAACCTGGTCCGCATCAACCCCCGCGAGCCGGGGATCAGGCACGGCCGGGGCGTCTCCCTGCCCCTGGGCGCCCGGGAAGCCCTCACCGAGCTGGCACGACGAACCGGCTGACCACCGCCCGGTGGTCGGTCCCCGGCACGTTCACCACCTCGAACGAGTCCACCGGGCACCGCCCGTCCACCAGCACGTGGTCGATGGTCACCGGCGGCGGCCACAGCGCCCCCGCCGGCCAGGTGGGCGTCAGCCCCTCCCCGACCTGGTCGGCCGCGTCCACGTACCCGCTGCTCAGCAGCCGCCGCAGCGCCACGTGGTCCAGCGTGGCGTTGAAGTCGCCCGCCAGCACCCGCACCGGCCCGCCCAGGTCCCGCTCCGGCAGCCCGGCCATGTCCCGCTGCCACGTCTCCGGGCCGGCGTAGACCACCGGCGGCAGCGGGTGCACCGACACGACCTCCAGGTCGGCGCCGGGCAGGTCCACCAGGGCGCCCGCCTGCCGCAGCGAACTGGGCGCGGTCAGCTCCCGGGGCGCCAGGGGGTACCGCGACGCGATCCCCGACCCGGACCCACCGGGCTCGTCCAGGAGGTGCCGGTGCGGCAGCACCAGCCCCAACCCGGCCCGGTCGAGGTCGCCGACCATCTCCGGCGTCAGCTCCTGCATCGCCAGCACGTCGACCCGGTGCCGCCGGACGAGGTCCACCACCACCTCGGCATCGGCCGTCCCCACCAGGAAGTTCGACGCCATCACGGTCACCTGCCGCCCCACCCCCGCCGGCCGCGAGTCCGGGAACGCCCGGGGCGCGACCGCCGCCACCAGCACCGCCGCCAGCGACAACGTCACCACCGCCACACCCCACCGGCGCAGCAGCAACGCCACCACCCCCAGCACCGCGCCGGCCACCGTGAAGTAGGGCGTCAACGCCGCGACGGCCACCATGTGACGAGTGCCATCCACCCCCAGCAACCGCACGAACCCGACCGCCAGGAACGCCAACGCGGCCCCCACCAGCAGGAATGTCGTCCCACCACGCCTGGTCCGGCGTTCCTCCAGTTCGACCACGACATCTAGTCTGCCCGAGTGGAGGTACTGCTGACGGGCTTCGAACCCTTCGACGGACAGCGCACCAACCCGTCATGGGAAGCGGCGAACACCGTCCGACCGTCCGGGTACGAGCTGACCACCCTGCGACTGCCCTGCGTGTTCGACGAGTCCCTGGAGGTCCTCGAAGAGGCCCTGGGCGCCCGCCGCTACGACGTGGTGGTCTCGGTAGGCCAAGCGGGAGGCCGCCCGCACGTCACCCCGGAACGCGTGGCCGTCAACCTCAACGACGCCCGCATCCCCGACAACGCCGGCAACCAACCGGTGGACACGAGGGTGGTCCCCGACGCCCCGACCGCCTACTTCAGCACCCTCCCGGTCAAGGCCTGCACCGCGGCCCTCACCGCCGCCGGCATCCCGGCCTCCGTCTCCCACACCGCGGGCACCTTCGTCTGCAACCACGTCTTCTACGGCCTCATGCACCTGGTCGCGACGAAGCACCCCCACCTCAAAGCGGGCTTCGTCCACGTCCCCTACACCCCGGACCAGACCACGACCGCACCGAGCCTCCCCCTGGAAACCACCGCCCGGGCCCTGGACCTGATCATCACCACCACCCTCAACACCCCCCAGGACCTCCACACCCCCATCGGCGGCACCCTCCACTGACCACCACACCCTCGCGAGCCCGAGCGCAGCCCTCCCTCCCCCGGAGGCCTGCCCAGCGGCGAGCGCGCCCTTGTCTTTCAGCTCGTGAACCAAACGGCCCAGTAACCCAACCGGCCCAGTAACCCAAAAACGCCCCCAGGACCACATGGTCCCAGGGGCGTTCCCGGTACTACAGGATCAAGCGGACTCGGCCTCGGCCTCCCCGCCGCCCTCGCCACCCGAAGCGGCGAGGTCCACCGGCGGCGCGTCCGGCACCCGCAGCGGCTTCGTCTCACCGCGGAACACGAACCGGGCCTTGTCGTCGGACTCGGACTCGCCGTCCCAGCCCTCGACGTCGGTGATGATGATCTGGCCGGGCTGGATCTCCCCGAACAGGATCTTCTCCGACAGCTGGTCCTCGATCTCGCGCTGGATGGTCCGGCGCAGCGGCCGCGCACCCAGCACGGGGTCGAACCCGCGCTTGGCCAGCAGCTTCTTCGCGCGATCCGTCAGCTCGATCGCCATGTCCTTGTTCTTCAACTGCTGCTCGACGCGGGCGATCATCAGGTCCACCATCTTGATGATCTCGTCCTGCGTGAGCTGGTGGAAGACGATGATGTCGTCGATGCGGTTGAGGAACTCGGGCCGGAAGTGCTTCTTCAGCTCGTCGTTGACCTTGTTCTTCATCCGCTCGTAGTTGGACGCGGTGTCCTGACCCGAGGTGAAGCCCAAGCCCACGGCCTTGCTGATGTCCGACGTGCCCAGGTTCGAGGTGAAGATGATGACGGTGTTCTTGAAGTCCACCGTCCGGCCCTGGCCGTCGGTCAGGCGACCGTCCTCCAACACCTGCAGCAGCGTGTTGTAGACCTCCTGGTGCGCCTTCTCGATCTCGTCGAACAGCACCACCGAGAACGGCTTGCGACGGACCTTCTCCGTCAGCTGGCCGCCCTCCTCGTAACCCACGTACCCGGGAGGCGCGCCGAACAGCCGCGACGCGGTGTACCGGTCGTGGAACTCGCCCATGTCGATCTGGATGAGCGCGTCGTCCTCGCCGAACAGGAAGTTCGCCAGCGCCTTGGACAGCTCGGTCTTGCCGACGCCGGACGGGCCCGCGAAGATGAACGACCCGGACGGCCGCTTCGGGTCCTTCAGCCCGGCGCGCGTGCGGCGGATCGCCTGCGACACGGCCTTGACCGCGTCGACCTGGCCGATGATCCGCTTGTGCAGCTCGTCCTCCATGCGGAGCAGACGCGTGGTCTCCTCCTCGGTGAGCTTGAAGACCGGGATGCCGGTCCAGTTCGCCAGCACCTCGGCGATCTGCTCGTCGTCCACCTCGGCGACGACGTCGAGGTCGCCGTCCTTCCACTGCTTCTCCCGCTCGGCCTTCTGGCCCAGCAGCTGCTTCTCCTGGTCGCGCAGCTTGGCGGCCCGCTCGAAGTCCTGCGCGTCGATCGCGGACTCCTTGTCGCGGCGCACGTCGGCGATCTTCTCGTCGAACTCGCGCAGGTCCGGCGGCGCGGTCATCCGGCGGATCCGCATCCGGGCGCCGGCCTCGTCGATCAGGTCGATCGCCTTGTCCGGCAGGAACCGGTCGTTGATGTACCGGTCCGCCAGGGTCGCCGCGGCCACCAGCGCCGAGTCGGTGATCGAGACGCGGTGGTGCGCCTCGTACCGGTCGCGCAGGCCCTTCAGGATCTCGATGGTGTGCTCCAGCGACGGCTCGCCGACCTGGATCGGCTGGAACCGGCGCTCCAGCGCGGGGTCCTTCTCGACGTACTTGCGGTACTCGTCGAGGGTCGTCGCGCCGATGGTCTGCAGCTCACCGCGAGCCAGCATGGGCTTCAGGATCGAGGCCGCGTCGATGGCGCCCTCGGCCGCGCCCGCACCCACCAGGGTGTGGATCTCGTCGATGAACAGGATGATGTCACCGCGGGTGCGGATCTCCTTGAGCACCTTCTTCAGGCGCTCCTCGAAGTCACCGCGGTACCGCGAGCCCGCCACCAGGGACCCCAGGTCCAGGGTGTAGAGCTGCTTGTCCTTCAGCGTCTCGGGCACCTCGCCCTTGACGACCATCTGGGCCAGTCCCTCGACCACGGCGGTCTTGCCCACGCCGGGCTCGCCGATCAGGACCGGGTTGTTCTTGGTGCGGCGGGACAGCACCTGCATGACCCGCTCGATCTCCTTGGTGCGCCCGATCACCGGGTCCAGCTTGCCCTCCCGCGCGGACGCGGTCAGGTTGCGCCCGAACTGGTCGAGCACCAGGGACGACGACGGCGTGCCCTCGCCGCGGCCGCCGGACTCGGCGGGCTCCTTGCCGCCCGAGTAGCCCGACAGCAGCTGGAGCACCTGCTGGCGCACGCGGTTGAGGTCGGCACCCAGCTTGACGAGCACCTGAGCCGCGACGCCCTCGCCCTCGCGGATCAGGCCCAGCAGGATGTGCTCGGTGCCGATGTAGTTGTGGCCGAGCTGGAGCGCCTCGCGCAGCGACAGCTCGAGCACCTTCTTGGCACGGGGGGTGAAGGGGATGTGACCGGAAGGGGCCTGCTGGCCTTGGCCGATGATCTCCTCGACCTGCTGGCGCACGCCCTCCAGCGCGATCCCCAACGACTCCAGCGCCTTGGCGGCGACACCTTCACCCTCGTGGATCAACCCCAGGAGGATGTGCTCGGTGCCGATGTAGTTGTGGTTGAGCATCCGGGCCTCTTCTTGGGCCAGGACAACCACCCGCCTCGCGCGGTCGGTGAACCTTTCGAACATTCGCACTCCCTGACTGCTGCGCCGGCGGTCCTCGGGCTCACCACGGGCAGACCGTGGAGAGCGCGGCACCGTGGGACCACTGTAGTCGCCGGCCCCGAGACTCTCAGTTCCCCTTCGCCCGCAGTCGCCTTCGGGGATCTCTGACATCGGTACCAACGCGTGATCTGCCTGGGAGATTCCACGGAGCGGGCGCTGTCCGCTGAGCGCGAACATTCAGCCGTTCGGCGTCCCGCACGTGACCGGTGTCACCAGATGGGGTTAAGTTAGGCGAACCTCGGTAAGGTTAGGCAAGCCTGAGGAACCCCTCGGGTGAGGCTTGGCGAACCACCCCGGCGACGACCCACGGACGTTGAGGACCTTCTGGACATGACCGTACCGGCGAGGGTGACCGCACGCGAGGCGACGACTCCCCTGTCCGAGTCCCTGACCAGGGCGGCTTCCCTGGCCACGGGGTTCGAGGTGCGGTTCGGCCTGCCGGTCGACCCGGCCGAGCGCGCGGCGTGGACGACGTGCGCGGAGTTCACCTCGGAGCCGGCGCGGTTCGACGCCTGGCGCGGCGCGCTGGCCGAGTGGCTGCGGGAGCAGTACGGCGAGGCCCCGGAGCGCACCACCGCCGGGTACGTCATGAGCTGGTACCTCAACGTCGTCGGCGTGCTGGGCGGCGTGCTGTTCCACATGGCCCGCCGGGTGCCGTCGCTGCGCCCGGCCGACGTGGCGATCAAGGTGGCGGGCTCCGGCCGGCCGCACACCATGGGCGTGGCCCTGCTGACCGACGACTTCGCGTGCCTGCCCGACGACCCGGCGGGCAACCACCCGGCGGCCACCGTCGTCGCCGACGAGAACGCCCTGGCCTCGCTCCTGCGGGCCAGGTTCGCGGCGCACGGCGCGGCGTTCGTGGCCGCGTTCGGCCCGACCGTGCGGCTGGGCCGCCGGATGCTGTGGGCCGCGGCCACCGACGCCCTGGACAGCGCCGCGTGGACGGCGGGCCAGATGTGCGGCGACGAGGCCTCCGGCGTGGTGGACGCGTCGCTGCTGCTGCCCGCCAAGCTGGAGCCGTTCACCTCGGCCTCGACCCTGCGGTCGACCGCGACGGGCTGGACGCGCCGCCGCGAGAGCTGCTGCTTCCACTACGTCCTGCCGGGCGCCGAGGCCTGCGCCACGTGCCCGAGGGTGTGCGGAGCGGCCCTGCCTGAGCGGCCCTCCCCGAGCTTGAGCGGCCCTGCCGCCCCTCACCGGTGCCGGTGACCGATGGGCACCACCAGCGGCGTGCCCGCCACCGGGTCGACCACCACCCTGGCGTCCAGCCCGAACACCTCCAGCAGGGTCTCCTCGGTCAGCACCTCCTCGGGCGTGCCGGCCACCACGACCCCGCCGTCCCTCATCGCCACCAGCCGGTCGGCGTACCGGGCGGCCAGGTTGAGGTCGTGCAGCACCATCACCACGGTCCGCCCGAACTCCGAGTTCAACCGCTGCACCAGGTCCAGCACGTCGATCTGGTGCGCCAGGTCCAGGTAGGTCGTCGGCTCGTCGAGCAGCAGCAGGTCGGTCCCCTGGGCCAGCGCCATCGAGATCCACGCCCGCTGCCGCTGCCCGCCGGACAGCTCGTCCACGGCCCGGTCGGCCAGCCCGCCCATGCCGGTCATCTCCAGCGCCGACGCGACCGCGGCCTCGTCCTCGGCCGACCACTGGCGGTACCAGGCCTGGTGCGGGTGCCTGCCGCGCGCCACCAGCTCGGCCACGGTCAGCCCCTCGGGCGCCCGCGGCGACTGCGGCAGCACCGCCAGCACCTTCGCCACCTCGCGGGTGGGCTTGCGGTCGATGCGCTCGCCGTCCAGCAGCACCTCGCCCGAGCGGGCGGGCAGCAGCCGTCCCAGCGCCCGCAGCAGCGTCGACTTGCCGCACCCGTTGGGCCCGATGACGGCCGTCACCGAGCCGGACGGCACGTCGAGGTCCAGCCCGGACACCACCAGCCGCTCGCCGTAGCCCACGGACAGCGCCCGCGCCCGCAGCCGGACCCCCGACGCCGCGCCCACCCCGGTCATACCCGTGCCTCCCGACGCCCGCGGACCAGCAAGTACATGAGGTAGGGCGCGCCGAGCACCGCGGTCACCACGCCGACCGGCAGCTCCACCCCGCCGAACGCGACCCGCGTGACCAGGTCGGACACCACCACCAGCAGCGCGCCGACCACCGCGGACCCCATCACCGGCGGTGTGGCCGTGCCCGCCAGGCGCAGCGCGACCTGCGGCGACACCAGCGCCACGAACGCCACCGGCCCGGCCGCCGCCGTGGCCACGGACGCCAGCACGACCGCCAGCAGCAGCAGGCCGCCGCGCGCCCGGTCGAGCCGCACGCCCAGCCCGCGCACCGTGTCGTCGTCGAGCTGGAGCGCGCCCAGCGACCGGGAGGCCACCAGCGCCACCGGCAGCAGGACCGCCAGCGCCGCCGCGACCGGCACGACGTGCTCCCAGCCGCGGCCGTTCAGGCTGCCGGTCAGCCAGGCCATGGCCCGCGCCGCGTCGTTGACGTCGCCGACGGTCAGCAGGTAGTTGGTGGCGTTGACCGCCACCGCGGCCACGCCGATGCCGACGAGCACCAGCCGGAAGCCCTCGATGCCGCGCCGCCACGCCAGCCCGTGCACCAGCAGCCCGGCCACCAGCCCGCCGCCCAGCGCCGCGAGCGGCACCCCGACGCTCGCCGCCGCGCCGCCGACCGCGCCGAACGACCCGGCGAAGGTGATCAGGAGCACCGCGCCCACCGCGGCGCCACCGCTGATCCCGAGCACGTCCGGGCTGGCCAGCGGGTTGCGCGCGATCGACTGGAACACCGCGCCGGCGATCCCGAACGCGGCGCCGACGCACACCCCGGTCAGCACCCTGGGCAGGCGCAGGTCGAGCACGATGAACCGCTGCCCGTGCGTCCCGCCGCCGAGCAGCACCTCGAACACCCGGCCCAGCCCGATCGGCACGTCGCCGAGCCCGACCGCGACCCCGCCGGCGACGGCCAGCGCCGCCAACCCCGCGACGACCAGCGCCAACGGCCGCGGGCGCAGCCGCCAGGACACCGGCCCGAGCCGCACCCCGGCGACCCCGCCGCGCACCCCGCCACGCGCACCGGCACCGGCGTCGGCCCCGGCCGCCCCACCCCGGCTCACAGCTTCACCAGCTTCCGCCGCCGCACCAGGGCGATGAAGAACGGCGCGCCCACCAGCGCCATCACGATGCCCACGTCCAGCTCGCCGGGCCGCGCCAGCACCCGCCCCACCACGTCGGCCGCCAGCAGCACCACCGCGCCCACCACCCCCGAGAACGGCAGCAGCCACCGGTGGTCGGGCCCGGTCAGCGCCCGCGCCAGGTGCGGCACCACGAGCCCGACGAACCCGATCGGCCCGCACGCGGCCACCGCACCGCCCACCAGCAGCGTGATCGCCACCACGCCCACCACGCGGGTCGCCAGGACGCGGTGCCCGAGCGACCGGGCCACCTCGTCGCCCAGGGCCAGCGCGTTGAGGCCGCCCGCGTTGAACGCCGCCAGCACCAGCCCGACCAGCAGGAACGGCAGCACCTGCCACAGCACCGACAGCTCGCGCCCGGCGAGGCCGCCGACCTGCCAGAACCGGAACGCGTCCAGGCTCTGCCGGTCCAGCAGCACCAGCGCGGACACCAGGCCCGTCATCAGCGCCGACACCGCCGCGCCCGCCAGGGCCAGGGTCACCGGCGTCGGCCCGGACCGGCCGGACCCGAGCAGGAACACCACCACGCTCGCCGCCAGGGCGCCCGCGAAGGCCGACCACACGTACCCGTAGAGGTCGCCCACCCCGAGGGTGAAGATCGACAGGACCACCGCGAACGACGCGCCCTGCGTGACGCCGAGGATGCCGGGGTCGGCGAGCGGGTTGCGGGTGTGGCCCTGCATCAGCGCGCCGCCGACGCCCAGGGCCGCGCCGACCGCCACGCCGAGGGCCGTCCTGGGCACCCGCAGCTCGCGCACGACCACGTCGCCCTCGGCCCCGGTCGGCGCGGTCAGCGCCCGCCACACCTCGTCGAGCGGGATGTCCCGGGCGCCCACGGCGACGCTCGCCAGGGCCACGAGGACCAGCACGCCGGACAGGGCGCCGAGGAGCGCGGGCAGGCGGGTGGCGCGGAGGCCCAAGGTTTCCCCCTCACCAGTCCAGACCAGGTGAGGGCAGCCTAACCGAACACGATCGGGTGAGAGGCGTGGCACTCGACGTGCCGAACACCACAACCAATCGAGACGAGCGAAGTCCGAACAGAAGATCACCGCTGCGGGGAACGGGTGAACAAAATGGATCTTCAACGCCCGCCGGCCACCGCGGAGATCACCTCACCCGCGCCCGCGAGACCGCGCCTCGGGAGCCGGTGGGACTTCCGCCGGCCAACCCCGCGCAACTCCGCCCGCGAGCCCCCACAAGTCCGCCGCCGCCCTCATCCGGCGCGCATCAAGCCCTCACCCGATCGCTCACCACAAGCCCGCCGAGTCACCCGGCGGAGCCCACCCGAGTGGGTGCGGAAAAACAACCAAGGGGCGCCGGAATACCCGGCGCCCCTTCGTCGATTGACGTAATTGCCCGTGGCCTGCGCCACGTGGCCGTCAGCCCTGCTGGTGGTAAGCCTCCAGCACCTCGGCCGGGATGCGGCCCCGGTCCGAGACCTTCATGCCCTGCTTGCGGGCCCACTCCCGAATCGCCTGGTTCTGCTCCCGGTCAGCCGAGGCCGGACGCGCCGCCTTCACACCGGCGGGCCGACCAGGACCGCGCTTGCGGCCACCGGCCTTGCGCGCGCTGGCGACGAAGTCGGCGAGGGCCTCGCGAAGCCTGGACGCATTGCCCGCAGAAAGGTCGATCTCGTAGGACACACCGTCCAAACCGAAACCGACCGTCTCCTCGGCCTGCCCACCGTCCAGGTCATCGACCAGGGTCACGGTGACCTTCTGCGCCATGCGTATCCTCCTGGACTCGAATGCGCGGTGTGCTCCCCGACCGCGACCTAAAGCATTGGCGAGTGCAGGTTAGCGCACAAGTAGCGTAATCCGCCGCCCGGAGTCCGAGAAGTTACTCATTCCGGGCGCACGAGGGGGAACAGGATCGTCTCCCGGATACCGAGACCGGTGAGCGCCATGAGGAGGCGGTCGATGCCCATTCCGACCCCGCCGCTCGGTGGCATTCCGTACTCCAGCGATCGCAGAAAGTCTTCATCGACCGGCATCGCCTCGACGTCGCCGCCGGCCGCAAGGCGCGCCTGGGCTTCCAAGCGCTCCCGCTCGACCACCGGGTCCACCAGTTCGGAGTATCCCGTGGCCAACTCGAAACCGCGCACGTACAGGTCCCACTTTTCGGCCACCCCCGGACGGGTGCGGTGCTGCCGGGTGAGCGGGGACGTCTCGACCGGGAAATCGCGCACGAACGTGGGCGCGTGCAGGCCGTCGCCGACCAGGTGCTCCCACAGCTCCTCGACCAGCTTGCCGTGGCCCAGCTTGGGATCCACCTCCAGGCCGTGCTTGTCGGCCAGCTCCCGCAGCCGCTCCGCGGTGGTCTCCGGCGCGACCTCCTCGCCGACCGCCTCCGACAGCGACTCGTACATGCCCAGCGTGGTCCACTCGCCGCCGAGGTCGTACTCCTCGCCGTCGGCCAGCGTCACCACGTGCGAGCCGGCGACCGCCATCGCCGCCTCCTGGATCAACTCCCTGGTGAGGACCGCGTTCGTGTCGTAGGTGGCGTATGCCTCGTAGTACTCCAGCATGGAGAACTCGGGCGAATGGGACGAGTCCATGCCCTCGTTGCGGAAGTTGCGGTTGATCTCGAAGACCTTCTCGATACCGCCGACCACGCAGCGCTTCAGGTACAGCTCCGGCGCGATGCGCAGGAACAGGTCGATGTCCAGGGCGTTCGAGCGGGTCACGAACGGGCGGGCGGTGGCGCCGCCCTGCAACGTCTGCAACATCGGGGTCTCGACTTCGACGAAACCGCGCCGGTGGAACGACTCCCGCAACGAGCGGACCACGGCCGCCCGGTTGCGCACCGTGTTCCGCGCCTGCTCGCGCAGGATCAGATCCACGTAGCGCTGCCGAATGCGGGTTTCCTCGGCGAGTTCCTTGTGCGCGACCGGGAGCGGGCGCAGCGCCTTGGCGGTCAACCGCCACTCGTCGGCCAGCACGGACAGTTCGCCGCGGCGCGAGGTGATGACCTCGCCGTGCGCGAATACGTGGTCGCCCAAGTCGACGTCGGACTTCCATTCGGCCAGCGCCCGCTCGCCGACCCCGTCCAGGCTCAGCATCAGCTGGAGTTCGGTGCCGTCGCCTTCGCGCAGCGTCGCGAAGCACAACTTGCCGGTGTTGCGGATGAACATGACCCGCCCGGTCACGCCCACGACGTCACCGGTGGTCGTGTCGGGGGCCAACCCCTGATGGGCGTCGCGCACCTCGCGCAACGTGTGCGTGCGGGGAACTTCGACCGGATAGGGATCGACACCCCGTTCCAGCAGCCGCGCCCGCTTCTCGCGGCGCACCCGCATCTGCTCGGGGAGGTCGTCGTCGCTGGTCGCGGAAGGGATCGCCGGCTGCTCGCTCACGGAGAGGAAGGGTACGGAAGAACTCACCCGGTATTCGAACCGGCTCTCACTAGGCTCGGTGCGGTGACGTCAGACGACTTGCGGGCCCGGCGGGCGAACTCCTTCGGGGCGCGTGCCGAGGCATATGCGGAACACCGACCGGACTACCCGGTCGCGGCCGTCCGGTGGGCGTTGGAGCCGCTGGGC
The DNA here is from genome assembly GCF_042732085.1 of Actinosynnema sp. NPDC059797. Lineage (NCBI taxonomy): Bacteria > Bacillati > Actinomycetota > Actinomycetes > Pseudonocardiales > Pseudonocardiaceae > Actinosynnema > Actinosynnema sp. NPDC059797. The sequence goes on along the minus strand of NZ_JBHWIE010000003.1, from coordinate 95,457 downwards.
GGCGAAGGCCCGTTCGAGGTGCTCGACCTGGGCGCGGGCACGGGGAAGCTGACCGGCGTGCTCCTCGGCGAGGGCCACCAGGTCACCGCCGTGGAGCCGGACGAGGGGATGCTCGGCGAACTGGTGCGCCGGCACGGTTCGGCGCGGGCCCTGCCGGGCAGCGCCGAGCGCATCCCGGTGCCGGACGACACCGTGGACGCCGTCCTGGTGGGGCAGGCGTTCCACTGGTTCGACCCCGAGCGCGCGCTGCCGGAGATCGCGCGCGTGCTGCGGCCCGGCGGCGTGCTCGCGGCGCTGTGGAACGAGTTCGACGTGTCCGTGCCGTGGCTCGCCGAGTTCAACCGGGTCGCCGGGTCGAGCGTCAGCTCGAACGACGCGCGCGGCGACTGGATGCCCGACCACGATGCCTTCACCGACGCGGAGGAGCGGGTGTTCCGGCACTCCCAGCCGCGCACGGCCGAGTCGCTGGTGGCCACCGTCAACACCCACTCGCACCTGCTGGTGATCCCGCCCGAGGAGCGCGACGAGGTCAACGCCCGGATGCGCGCGTTCCTCGCCGCCACCCCCGAGACCTCCGGCGACGGGTTCGAGCTGCCCCTGAGGACGCTGACCAAGCGGATGCGGTCGACGCGCTGAGCCGCGTCAGCGCATGTTCCGCTCGAACACCAGGCGGAGCCCCAGCAGCGTCAGGTCCGGCACGTGCGCCTGGATGGTGGCCGACTCGGCCACCACCAGGGGCGCGAGCCCGCCGGTGGCGATCACCGTCACCGGGCCCGGCTCGCTCGCCTGCAGTTCCTCCACGATCCGCCGCACCAGGCCGTCGACCTGGCCGACGAACCCGTAGACGATGCCGGACTGGAGGCACTCGACGGTGTTCTTGCCGATCACCGACCGGGGCCGCACCAGCTCCACCTTGCGCAGCTGCGCGGCGCGGGAGGCCAGCGCGTCCACCGAGATCTCGATGCCCGGCGCCAGCGCGCCGCCCAGGAACTCGCCCTTGGCGGAGATGACGTCCAGGTTGGTCGAGGTGCCGAAGTCCACCACCACGCACGCGGTGCTGTGCAGGTGGTGCGCCGCCAGCGTGTTGATCACCCGGTCGGAGCCGACCTCCTTGGGGTTGTCCACCAGCAGCGGCACACCGGTCCGCACGCCCGGCTCGACCAGCACCTTCGGCACGGACGAGTAGTAGCGGCCCAGCATCACGCGCAGCTCGCGCAGCACCGCGGGCACGGTGGACAGCGCCGAGATGCCGGTGACCTTGTCCGCGTACTCGCCGAGCAGGCCGCGCATGGTCAGCGCCAGCTCGTCGGCCGTCATCCGCGCGTCGGTCCGCATCCGCCAGTCGCGGACCAGGGCGGCCTTGTCCCCGGTGCCGTCGTACAGGCCGAGGACGATGTTGGTGTTGCCGACGTCGATGGCGAGCAGCACAGCCGTTCCCCCTAGTTCTCGGCCTGGATCAGCGCGTCCAGCGCCGCCGCGTCCTCGGTCTCCGCGGGCGCCGCCTCGGCCTGCGCCCCGTTGGCGTGGCTCCCGTTGGCCTGGGCGGACGTGCCGCCGTTGACCAGGCCGGAGCCCTCCGGGGCGTGGGCCGGGTCGGCGCCCAGGTCGACCACCCGGTTGTCGGCGTCGACGAACACGACCTTCGGCCGGTACGCCCGCGCCTCGGCGTCGTCCATCTGGCCGTAGGCGATGAGGATGACGAGGTCGCCCGGCTTCACCAGGTGGGCCGCCGCGCCGTTGATGCCGATCACGCCGCTGCCGCGCTCGCCGGGGATGACGTAGGTCTCCAGGCGCGCGCCGTTGGTGACGTCCACGATCGCGACCTGCTCGCCCGCCAGCAGGTCGGCGGCCTCCATCAGGTCCTCGTCCACCGTGACCGAGCCGACGTAGTGCAGGTCGGCCTGGGTGACGGTGGCCCGGTGGATCTTCGACTTGAGCATGGTGCGGAACACCGCGGTCCCCCTTCTACTCGTCACCGGTGCCGAGCAGCACGGCGGCGTTGTCGATCAGTCGGGTCGAGCCGACGCGGGCGGCGACCAGCAGCCGGGCGTCGCCGTTCTCGGGCGCCGGGCCGAGGTCGGGCGCCCGCAGCTCCAGGTAGTCCGGTGCCACGCCGGGCTCGGCGGCGAGGGTGTCGCGGGCGGCCGCCAGCACGGCCTCCGCGCCCTGGCCGCTGACGTGCGCGCCCGCCACCAGCGCGGCGGACAGCGCGGTCGCCGCGTGCCGCTCGGCGTCGGACAGGTAGCGGTTGCGCGAGGACAGCGCCAGGCCGTCGGGCTCGCGCACGGTCGGCACGCCCACGACGTCCAGCGGGAAGTCCAGGTCGCGCGCCATCCGGTGGATGAGCGTGAGCTGCTGGTAGTCCTTCTCGCCGAACACCGCGTAGGTGGGCTGCACGATGTTGAACAGCTTCGCGACCACGGTCAGCACGCCCGCGAAGTGCCCCGGCCGCGACGCGCCCTCCAGCTCGTCGCCGAGCGGGCCGGGGTCGACGGTGACCGTGCTGCCCGCCGGGTACATGTCCTCGACCGAGGGCGCGAACACCAGGCCGACGCGCTCCTCGCGGCAGATGTCCACATCGGACTCCAGGGTGCGCGGGTAGCGCTCGAAGTCCTCGCCCGGCCCGAACTGGGTGGGGTTCACGAAGACGGAGACGACGACCACGGTGTTCTGGAGCACCTGGGCCTCGCGGATCAGCTTGCGGTGGCCCTCATGCAGCGCGCCCATGGTCGGCACCAGCGCGATGTTGCGGCCGGCGGCCTTGAGCGCCTTGGTGACGCGGTTCAGGCGCCGGGGGTCGTGGTGCACCGTGACGTCGCCCGGCTTGTAGTCGTCCTTGGTGAGGGGCTTGGTCATGCCTGGTCAGTCCTCGAGGGTCGAGCGGACGTCGGACGCCGGTCCGGGCTTGAGCAGCCCGGCGGTTTGTGCGCGCGCCGCGGTGCGGCGCGCCAGGACCCGGTAGGCGGGCAGGGCCTCGTGGCCGGCGAGCACCGCCAGGTGCTTGGCCACGGTACCCGCGTCGCCGCGCGCCACCGGGCCGGTCAGCGCGCGGTCGCCGTGCCGCAGGACGTTGTCCAGCGCGGCCGACAGCAGGGGGCCGAGCACCCGCTCGGCGTTGGCGACGCCCGCCTCGCGCAGCAGGTCCGCGCAGTCGGCGACCAGGGTCATCAGGTGGTTGGAGCCGTGCGCGAGGGCGGCGTGGTAGAGCGGGCGGGCGGCCTCGGGCACGCGGACCGGCTCGGCGGACATCTCCACCACGAGCGCCTCGCCCACGTTCCAGGCGACCTCGTCGCCGTCGGCCGCGGTGACGCCGACCGAGCAGGCGCTCATCCGCTCCACGTCCTCGGGGCGGCCGGTGAAGGTCATCACGGGGTGCAGCGCCACGCACAGCGCGCCGACCCCGGCGGCGGGCGCGAGCACGGCGGCGCCCTGCGCGCCGCTGGTGTGCACGACGATCTGGCCCTGGCGCAGCGAGCCCGTCGCGACCAGGCCGCGGACCAGGCCGGGCAGCTCGTCGTCGGGCACGGCGAGCAGCACGAGGTCCGCGGAGGCGGCGACCTCGGGCGGGGGCAGCACCGGGGTGTCCGGCAGCAGTTCCTCGACGCGGCGCAGCGAGTCGCGCGACACGGCGGAGGCGGCGCTCACCACGTGCCCCGCGCGGGACAGCGCGGCGCCGAGCACCGAGCCCACCCGACCGGCCGAGATGACTCCCACGGCCAGCCGCGCGGGGCGGGGGGTCGCGTCCATGCGACACAGCTCCTTAAGCGGCGTTCCAGTCCCTTCCAGCGGGTACCGGACGACGGCCGCGAGCGTAATCCGGCGGGTGGCCCGGGGTGGTCAACTGCGACGAACGCCACCCGCGGCCTTGAGCGCCCCCGGCGCGTCCACAGCGGCCTGACGTGCGACGACGAGGGCGTGCAGCAGCTTCGCGTGACGTTCGTCGGCGTCGGCGCCCGCCGTGCCCTGGGCCATCCGGTGCCGCAGGAACGCCAGCTCCGTGGCCGCCACCTGGTAGCCCGCGACGGCCTTGGCCGCCGGCTCGCCGACCTTGCGGCGGACCGCGCGCCGCCACCGCCGCCGCCCCTGGAGGCTGGCCAGCAGGGTGACCTCGCTGGAGGCGATCCAGCGCTGCTCGGCCATCGCGGGGAGCTGCGCCGCGACGACCCGCTGCTCGCGGCGGCGCTGCCAGACGACCATGCACACCATGCCCGCGAAGATCGGGACCATGATCAGGAAGTAGAGGTTGATGAACGTGGAGCCGGTGCCGACCGTGGTGGAGAAGTTCCACAGCGAGTGCAGGCCGACCGCGGCGAGGTAGCCCAGGAGGGGCGCGACGACCTTCAGCGCGCGGTTGCCGGTCATCGCCGCGACGCCGATCCCGATGCCCGCCAGCGAGCTGAACAGCGGGTGCGCGAACGGCGAGAGCACGCCGCGCAGCACGAACAGCGCGATCACGCCGCTGCTCAGGTCGCCGAACCCGCTGTCGGCGAAGACGCGGGCGAAGTACCAGATGTTCTCGGTGAACGCGAAGCCGGCGGCGGTGACGCCCGCGTAGACGATGCCGTCCACCACGCCGTCGAACTCCTGCCTGCGGCGCAGGAACACCCCGATGACGAACGCCGCCTTGGCGGCCTCCTCGACCACCGGCGCCCCGACGACGGCGGCGAACGTGGCGCCGTCGCCGTTGATCAGCTCGCCGAGCACGTAGGCGGTCTGGTTGAACACCAGCGAGGTGATCGTCGCGCCGCACGCGCCCCAGGCGAAGGCCAGCAGCAGCACCTTCGCCGGTTCGGGTTCCCACCGGTCCACCCACAGGTAGGCGCCGATGACCGCGAGGACCGGCACCAGGGCGGCCAGCGCGCCGACCAGGATGGGCATCAGGCCGACGCTGCTCGTGCCCAGGCCGAGCAGCACCAGCCCGGACACGCCCAACGCGATCAGGCCGACGACCGGGAGCAGCACTGTCCAGCGGCGCTGGTCGACGCGCTTGCGGGCGGGAGTGGTCACGGACGGAAACCTTAAAGGGACACTTGACCGGTGGTGGAGTCGGAATCCGCTTGGCGGGAGGCGCTGTACGGACCGGCGGGGTTCTTCACGCGCGGCGAGGTGCCCGCCGACCACTTCCGCACCGCGCCCCTGGTGGGGCCCGAGCTGGCCGAGGCGCTGCTGGTGCTGCTGGACCGGGTCGACGCCGCCCTCGGACGACCCGATCGGGTGGACTTCGTGGACGTGGGCGCGGGCGGCGGCGAGCTGGCCGCGGCGGTGCGGGCGCTGGCGCCGGCCGCGCTGGCGCCCCGGCTGGTGGTGACGGCGGTGGACGTCGGGCCGGCCCGGTTCCTGCCGGGGGTGCGGTGGGTGCGGGAGCTGCCGGCGTCGGTGCGCGGCCTGCTGGTGGGGCACGAGTGGCTGGACGCGATCCCGTGCCCGCTGGTCACCGGCCCGTCGGACGACGCGTGGCTGGCCCGGTGGTGGCCGGTGCGGGAGGGCGAGCGGGCGGAGGTGGGCGCGCCCCGGGACGCGGCGTGGGCGGACGCCGTGGCGCGGGTGTCGGCCGGCGCGGCCCTGGCGGTGGACTACGGGCACGTCCGGGCGGACCGGGTGGCGGGCCGGTACGCGGCGGGCACGTTCGCGGCCTACCGCGGCGGGCGGCGGGTGGAGCCGGTGTTCGACGGGAGCTGCGACCTGACCGCGCACGTGGCGCTGGACGCGTGCGGCGCGGCGGCCGGCGGGGAGCGGGTGCTGGTGTCCCAGCGGGACGCGCTCGGCGCGCTGGGCCTGGGCGGTGCGGTGGACCCGGCCGCCGGCGACTGGCTGGCGGCGGCCGAGCGGGCGTCCCGGGTGGCCGAGCTGCGGGCGGTGGGCGGCCTGGGCTCGTTCGGCTGGCTCCTGCACGGGGTGGGCGTGCCGGTGTCCGACCTGCTGCCGCCCCTGCCGCCCTGGCGACCCTGAGGCCCGGGGGGCTACTGGGCCCAGGGCGGGGTGATCCGCTCCTCCCCGACCAGCCCGGTGATGCCGACGGAGGTGGCCACCAGCACCGTGGCCGGGCCGCCGACCAGCTCGAAGTCGGTGTGCGGCGGCACGACGACGGTCTCGCCGGGACCGACGTCCCGGCCGTGGACCGAGACCCGGCCGGCGAGCACGTGGAACACCTCCTCCTTGTCGACGCTGTGCCGCTCGCCGCGCGCGTCCGGCGGCACCTCCACCGTCCACAGGGCGATCTGGGTGCTGCCCCGCGACGGGGTGGCGTGCGGCGTGAAGACGAACCCGTGGCGCTCGAACATCGGTCCTCCAATTAGTCAACTTGGTTGTCTAGTTGCAGACTAGGCGGTCGTGGAGCCCGTGTCGATGCTGTTCGCCCGCACCTTCCGCGTGATGACCGACCGGTTCCACGCGCGGCTCGCCGAACGGGCGCCGGACCTGGAGCCGCTGCGCCCGGCCCACGGCTTCGCCTTCCGCTTCCTGGCCGGCGGCGACGCCCGCACCGCCGTCGAGCTGGCCGGGCACCTGGGCGTGACCAAGCAGGCGGCGACCAAGACCGTGGCCGAACTGGTGGACTGGGGCTACGTCCGCCGCACCGCGCACCCCACCGACCGCCGGGCGCAGGCCTTGGAGCTGACCGGGAAGGGCCGCGCGTACCTGGACCTGGCCGACGCGCTGTGGGGCGAACTGGAGGAGGAGTTCGCGGCGACCGTCGGTAGTGAGCGGGTGGCCGCGGTGCGGGGGGCGCTGGAGGCGTACCTGGAGGGCGCGGAGGGCGGCCTCCGGCCGGTCTGGTGACGCGGTCCGGTGAGGCGGGGCCGGTGGAGCGGGCCGGTGAGGCGGGGCCGGTCTTCCGCCTCCAGGGCCGAAGACCGCCGGCTCCCGCGCACCCTCCCGGGTGAACCTGGGTCCATGAGGATTCACGCCCTGCCCGCCGACGTCCTGGACCGCGCCCGAGCCCGAGCAGGCGCCGACGAGCACCACGAACTGCACCCCGAGTCGCCGGGCGTGCCGCTGAGGTGCTGCCTGCGCCGCGCCGGCGCCGGTGAGCCGGTGGTGCTGTTCCGCTACTCGCCGACCGCCGGTCGGGGGCCTTACGAGGAGGTCGGACCGGTGTTCGCGCACGCCGAGCCGTGCGGCGGGCCGGAGACCACCGCGGTGCTCCCGGAAGCCTTCCGGCACGCTCAGCGCCTGCTGCGGGCGTACACGGCGGACGGCCGGATCCACGACGGCGTGGTGGCGGCGCCGGAGCGGCTGGAGGACGGCGTCCGCGGCCTGCTCGACGACCCGGAGGTGGTCGAGGTGCAGGTGCGGAGCGCGTCGCACGGCTGCTTCCTGTTCGCCGTCACCCGCGATTAGCGGCCGTGCGAGCATGACCGGGTGGAGATCACCGTTGGCGTGGGGGCCGGGGCGCGCCACCTGGGCGTGGACCGGGTGGTCGACCTGGGCCCCCTGCACCCGTCGGCGCACGGCGCGTACCGGCTGAGGCTGACCGTCCGCGACGACGAGGTCATCACCGCCGCCGAACCGCTCGTGGGGCACCTGCACCGGGGCGCGGAGAAGCTGTTCGAGGTCCGCGACTACCGGCAGGTCCTGACCCTCGCCAACCGGCACGACTGGCTGGCCGCGTTCTGCAACGAACTGGCCGTCGCGCTGGCCGTGGAGCGCATGACCGGCATGGACGTGCCGCCGCGCGCCCAGGTGCTGCGCGCCGTGCTGTGCGAGCTGAACCGGGTCATGGCGCACCTGGTGTTCCTGGCCCCGCTCACCGGGACGCGCGACCGCGACGCGGTGCAGGCCGTGCTGGAGGAGGCGTCCGGCGGGCGGATCCACTTCATGTTCAACCGGATCGGCGGCCTGCGCGAGGACGTCCCGGCGGGCTGGACCGACCGGGTGCGCGAGGTGCTGGCCCGGGTGGACCCCGGCGAGGCCCCGACCGGCCTGGCCGGCCTCGGCGTGCTCAGCCGGGAGGACGCGCTGGCGTTCGGGGTGACCGGCCCGATCGGGCGGGCGTCCGGGGTGGACTTCGACCTGCGCCGGGACGACCCGCTGCCCGGCTACGCGGGCCTGGACGTGCGGCCGGTGGTGCGCGCGGAAGGCGACGCGCTGGCGCGGGTCCGGTGCCTGGTGGACGAGGTGCGCCAGTCCGTCGAACTGGCCGGGCGGTGCCTGGACCGGTTGCCGGGCGGACCGGTGAACGTGCGGCTGCCCAAGGCCGTGAAGGCGCCCGAGGGGTCGGTCTACACGTGGGTGGAGGCGCCCCTGGGCACGTCCGGGGTGCACCTGGCGTCGCGGGGCGAGAAGACGCCGTGGCGGTTGAAGCTGCGGACGCCGTCGTTCAACAACGTGCAGGCGCTGTCCGCGCTGCTGCCGGGCACGCGAGTGGCCGACCTGCCGGCGGTGCTGGGGTCGTTCGCCGTGGTCGTGGGCGACATCGACAAGTAGCGGCAAACAGCGGGCTCAGTCCCCGGCAGGCTCAGTCCCCCGACAGGCTCAGTCCCCGCCGCGCCGCCGGCGGCGGCGTGGCGAATCGGCCCCGCCGAACGCGGCGAGCAGCTCGCTGACCGACTTGCCGTCCGCGTGGGCGCCGGCGGGTTCCGCCGGTTCGGGGGCCTTGCGCCGGCTCGGCTTGGAGATCTCCTCCCACGTGTCGCCGTGCTCCTCGGCACGGCGGCGACCGCCCGCCTCGGTGGGCTCCGGCGCCCGGCGGCGACCCGCGGAGGACGCGGCCTCCGCCTCCAGCCGCTCCACCGACCGGCGTCCCGGCCGCCCCTCCAGCTCGGCCGACGCGCGGCGTGCCGCCTCGGCGGACCTGCGGCCCCTCTCGGGGGCCACGGGGCGGTGGCTCCCGGCCTGGTCCGCCCGCGCACCCGCCACCGGCTGGTGCGTGCCCGACTGCTCGGCCCGCCTGCCCGCCACCGGCTCGTGCGTACCGGTCTGCTCGGTTCGCCTACCTGCCACCGGCTGGTGCGTGCCGGTCTGCTCCGCCCGCCTACCCGCCACCGGCTGAGGTGCCCCGGCCTGGTCCGGACGTGCGCCCACCACCGGCTGGTGCGTCCCGGTCTGCTCGGCCCGCCTGGCCACCACAGGCTGGTGCGTCCCGGTCTGGTTCGCGCGCGCCCCCGTCACCGGCTGGTGCGTCCCGGTCGGCGTGGCGTGCGCCCCCGGCACGGGCCTGGGCTCGCCGGCGAACTCGGCGGGCGACCGCCGGGGGTCCCCCGTCACGGGCCGGTGCTCGCCGGTCAGTTCGGCGCGTCGCGCTTCCAGGCTCGGGCGGCGGCCCGCCGTGCTCGTCACGGGGCGGTGCTCGCCGGCCAGGTCCACCCGGGCGGAACCGGGGCGGTCCTCCGCCACCGGGCGGTGCTCGCCGGCCGGCTCGGCCGGAGCCCGGCCGGACGCGCGCTCGGCGGGCGACCGGCGCACCGGGACCGCCCGCGTCGCCTCCACCCGGGCGGGGTCCGGGCGGCGCGCCGGTTGGGCCTCCGCCTGCCGCACCCGGGTCACCGCTTCCCGGCTGATCATCTCGGTGCGCTCGGCCACCCGGCTGCGCCGCTGGCCGCCGTGCTCGGTCGGCGCGTACTCGTCCTGGGCGGGTTCCGGCGCGCGGGCGGGTTCGGCCGGGGTCAGGCGGTTCGCCACCTCTGCCCGGCCCACCTCCGCCCGGCCCGCCTCCACCCGGCCCACGCGCTCGGTCGACTCCACCTTGGGCTCCACCGCGGGCGCCGCCTCGCGCCGCACCGCGGCCGCGGCCTGGGGCGCCGGGCGCTGCCGGTCCGCGCGGGCGGGTTCCCGGCGCACCGGCTGGGCCGGTTCCCGCCGCACCGGCTCCGGGCGCGCCGGTTCGGGTCGCCGAACCTGCTCCTTGCGGGGCGCGTCGTGGTTCACCCGCTCGATCAGCTCCGTGCGGTCCGCCGAGGGCTTGTCCGCCGTCTTCCCCACGACCTTGTTCGCGGTCTTCTTGGCGCCCGCGGCGGGCAGCGCGGTCCCTGCGGTGATGATCCGCTGGTCACCCACCGCCATCAGCCGGGCCTGGTCGGACAGGGCGCGCATCCGCGTCGACTCGGCGCGCAGCGCCACCCGTTCCACCAGGACCTCGCCGCCGAGCAGGGCCTCCAGGTTCTCCCGCAGGGCGCGCAGCTCCTCGCGCAGCGCCTCCAGGTCGTCCTTGGCCTCCTCCTGGACCCGCTTGCGGGTCTCGGCCTCGACCTCGAGCTCGTACTCGCGACGCGCGGCGACCTCGCGCTCCAGCTCCAGCTCGTAGACAGACTGGAGGTCGGCCACCTCGTCGTCGCGGTCCGCGACCTGCCTGCGGTAGCGGGCGGCCAGGAAGGCGCCCACCAGGGCCGCCCACAGCGCGGCGACCACGGCCAGGCGCAGCCAGCGGGCGTTGTCGCTGAGCACGAGCACCGCCGCGGCACCCAGGGCGAGCGCCAACGCCGCTACCAGCAGCAGTCGCCCGGAGCCACGACCGTGATCTTGCTGCTCGTCATCGTCCGACGCGCCTCGCCCGGTCATGGCGTCTACCGTACCGGTCAGTTATCCGATTGAGACCTCGGCGTCCGCATTCACTCGTCGCGGTGGGGGTCGGTCGGCGTTTTGCAGCAGTGCTCGAGCCACAGGGCGGCGCCGATCAGCGCGGCGGCGCACACGATCCCGACGACGGCGCTGACCACGTCGTGGCCCGCCGCCTCGAACTCGTCCCGCACCGGCAGCACGTGGACCAGCACACCGGCCCACGCGCCGAGCATGATCGCCCCGAGCAGCGACGACGCCTTGGCCAGCGCCACGGCCCGCGCGGCGGTCAGCGGCTGCACCGGCTCCGCGCCGGGCTTGCGCAGGATCCGGGCGCGCAGCGAGAACGCGAGCCACAGGTTCACCGCCGCGATCACCAGCAGGGTGAACCCGGCGAACGTCGGCAGCGGCGGCAGCGTGTCGTAGGAGAGCCTGACCAGCAGGTGCGCGAGCAGACCCGCGACGAGTCCGGCGGCGAGCAGGTCACGGGGCTTGGTGAACCTCACCCCACCATCGTCCCCGAAACCGAGCGGTCGCCCGGAACGGCCCTCGCGGGGTCACCGGAGCGAAAGGTCATCCCTCCGGGTGACACCGCTCAGGTCCAGCCCCGCCACCAGGTCCGCCACCCGCCCGTGGCCGGGCAGCACCGCGCCCGGCTCCACGTCCAGCCAGGGCACCAGCACCGTGGCCCGCTCGAACGCCCCGGGGTGCGGCAGCAGCAGCGACGGGTCCGACGACGTCACCCCGTCCACCACCACCACGTCCACGTCCAGCGTCCGCGGCCCCCAGCGGCGCTCCCGGACCCGCCCCGACGCCTCCTCCAGCGCCTGGCCGCGCCGCAGCCAGCCCCACTCGTCCTCGTCGCCGGACACGACCAGCACGGCGTTGAGGAAGTCGTCCTGGTCGGTCACGCCCCACGGCGCGGTCTCGTACACCGGGGACACCGCCACCAGGGACCCGGCGAAGCCCTCCACCGCGGCCCGCAGGTACCCGAGCCGGTCGCCGAGGTTCGACCCGATCGACAGCACCGCCCTAGTCACGGGTCCTCCGGATGGTCACGGACACGTCCGCGAACGCCAGCGGGATCGGGGCGGACGGCTTGTGCACCGTCACCTCGGTCGCACGCACCCGCAGGTCGGTCATCACCTCGTCCGCGACCTTGCCCGCCACGGTCTCGATCAGGTCGTGCGGTCCGCCGGCCACGATCGCCGCCGCCCGCTCGGCCAGCTCGCCGTAGTGCAGCGTCTCCCGCAGGTCGTCGGTCGCCGCCGCGCGGGACAGGTCCAGCCAGGCCGTGATGTCGACCAGGAAGTCCTGGCCGTCGCGCTTCTCGTGCTCGAACACGCCGTGGAAGCCGCGCACGCGCAGGCCGCGCAGCGAGATCCGGTCAGCCACCGAAGCCACCTCTGCCCGCCCTCCACGCACCGGCCACCGCGACCGCGTCCAGCGATTTCGCCACGTCGTGCACCCGCACCCCCCAGGCGCCGTTGAACGCCGCCAGCGCCGAGACCGCCGCGGTCGCGTCCTCGCGGCCGTCCGGCTCGCGACCGCCCAGCAGCGAGCCGAGGAAGCGCTTGCGGGACGCGCCCACCAGCACCGGGAACCCGAGCGAGACGAGCGCGTCGAGGCGGTTGAGCAGCTGCCAGTTGTGGTCGGCGTCCTTGGCGAAGCCCAGGCCCGGGTCGAGCACCACGTCGTCCTCGGCCACGCCCGCGGCCAGCGCCGCGTCCACCTGGCGGCACAGCTCGTCCCGCACGTCCTTCACCACGTCGTCGTACACGGCCAGCCGGTTCATCTCCCGGCTGTGCCCGCGCCAGTGCATCAGCACGTACGGCACGCGCGCCGACGCGACCAGCGGGATCATCGCCGGGTCGGCCAGCCCGCCGGACACGTCGTTGACGATCGACGCGCCCGCCTCCAGCGCCGCCTCGGCCACCCGCGCCCGCATCGTGTCCACGCTGACCGGCACGCCCTCCGCGACCAGCGCGCGGATCACCGGCGCGACCCGCGCGGCCTCGACCTCCGGGTCCACCCGCTCCGCGCCCGGCCGGGTCGACTCGCCGCCCACATCCACCAGGTCGGCGCCCCGCCGGAACATGGCCACGCCGTGCGCCACGGCGTCGTCGAACCCCAGGTAGCGGCCGCCGTCGGAGAACGAGTCGGGGGTGACGTTCAGCACGCCCACCACGACGCAGCGGTCCGGCCTGGCCACGCTCACCGGAGGCGCCCCCTGATCAGCTCGATCGCCTCCGCGCGGGACGACGCCGAGTCCCGCAGCAGGCCGCGCACGGCCGAGGTGGTGGTCCGCGAGCCGGGCTTGCGCACGCCGCGCATCCCCATGCACAGGTGCTCCGCCTCGACGACCACGATCACGCCGCGCGGTTCGAGCCGGCGCACCAGCGCGTCCGCGATCTGCGACGTCAGCCGCTCCTGCACCTGCGGCCGCTTGGCGTACAGGTCGACCAGCCGCGCCAGCTTGGACAGGCCGGTCACCCGACCGCGCTCGTTCGGGATGTAGCCGACGTGCGCCACGCCGTGGAACGGCAGCAGGTGGTGCTCGCAGAACGAGTACATCGGGATGTCGGTGACCAGCACCAACTCCTCGTGCGACTCGTCGAACGTCTTGGCCAGCACGCTGTCCGGGTCGGTGAACAGGCCCGCGAACAGCTCGCGGTACGCCCGCGCCACGCGCGCCGGCGTGTCGCGCAGGCCCTCGCGCTCGGGGTCCTCGCCGCAGGCGAGCAGCAGCTCGCGCACCGCGGCCTCGGCGCGCTTCTGGTCGAAGGGCCGGCGTGCGAGACCGGCCTCCCCGTTTCCGGGGAGGCCGGTCTGGTCGATCTCGGTCACGTGCGGTTGTCCGGATCCGTCTCGAAGTTCCGCTTGCCGGCCTCGGCGTCCTGCGGCTGCTCCGGCTGCGGCTGCCACGGCGGCTGGGCCACCCCGCCGCCCGGTGCGGTCGCCGGGGTCCACCCGGGCGGCGCGCCGTAGTTCGGCGGCACGGCCGACGGCGCGTGCGGCGCCTGCGGCTGGGCCTGGTACTGCTGACCCGCGTACGGCTGGCCCTGGTACTGCTGGCCCTGGTACTGCTGGCCGCCGTACGGCTGGCCGGGCTGCGCCGGCTGGTGCGGCTGCGGGTACTGCGCGCCGTTGCTGCCGTTCGGCCCGTTCGGGTTGACCGGCGGCGCGGGCGTCGGGTCCGGCACCGAGGGCTCCGCGTCGCGCACGTCCTCGATCGCGGGCGGCCACGGCTCGCCGCGCTCCTTGGCCAGCTCCGCCGGGGTCTTGACCGGCGGCTTGTCCGAGGGGGTGCGGTTGCCGAACTCGTTGAACTTGGTGATCCGGGGCCGCTTCTCGACCGTGGCGAAGATCCGCTCCAGGTCCTTCTGGTGCAGGGTCTCCTTCTCGATCAGCTCCAGGGTCAGCGCGTCGAGCACGTCGCGGTAGGTGTTGAGCACCTCGTACGCCTCGGTGTGCGCGGCCTCGATCAGCTCGCGCACCTCCTCGTCGATCTCGTGCGCGACCTCCAGCGAGTAGTCCGCCTGCTTGCCGGCGGTGCGGCCGAGGAACGGCTCGCCGCCCTCCTGGCCGTACTTGACGGCGCCCAGCCGGGCGGACATGCCGTACTCGGTGACCATCGCGCGGGCGATCTTGGTCGCCTGCTCGATGTCGTTGGACGCGCCCGTGGTCGGCTCGTGGAAGACCAGCTCCTCGGCGGAGCGGCCACCCAGCGCGAACACCAGCCGGGCGATCATCTCCGACCTGGTCATCAGGTCCTTGTCCTCCTCCGGGACGGACAGGGTGTGACCACCCGTCCGGCCGCGGGCCAGGATCGTGACCTTGTAGACCGGGTCGATGTCCGGCATCGCCCACGCGGCCAGGGCGTGCCCGGCCTCGTGGTAGGCGGTGATCTTCTTCTCCTTCTCGGAGATGATCCGGCTCTTGCGGGCCGGACCGCCGATCACGCGGTCGACCGACTCCTCCAGGGCGCCGTTGGTGATGACGGTGCCGTTCTGGCGGGCGGTCAGCAGGGCGGCCTCGTTGATCACGTTGGCCAGGTCGGCGCCGGAGAACCCGACGGTGCGCTTGGCCAGGCCGTCCAGCTCGACGTCCGGGGCCAACGGCTTGCCCTTGGCGTGCACGCGCAGGATCTGCTTGCGACCCTTCAGGTCGGGCGCGGACACCGGGATCTGCCGGTCGAACCGGCCGGGGCGCAGCAGCGCCGGGTCGAGGATGTCGGGCCGGTTGGTGGCGGCGATCAGGATGATGCCGCCGCGCGAGTCGAAGCCGTCCATCTCGACGAGCAGCTGGTTCAGCGTCTGCTCGCGCTCGTCGTGGCCGCCGCCCAGGCCGGCGCCGCGGTGGCGGCCCACCGCGTCGATCTCGTCCACGAAGATGATGCAGGGCGCGTTCTGCTTGGCCTGCTCGAACAGGTCGCGCACGCGCGAGGCGCCGACGCCGACGAACATCTCGACGAAGTCGGAGCCGGAGATCGAGTAGAACGGCACCCCGGCCTCGCCGGCCACGGCGCGCGCGAGCAGCGTCTTGCCGGTTCCGGGGGGGCCGTAGAGCAGCACGCCCTTGGGGATCTTGGCGCCCAGGGCCTGGTAGCGGCCCGGGTTCTGGAGGAAGTCCTTGATCTCGTAGAGCTCCTCGACCGCCTCCTCGGCGCCCGCCACGTCGGCGAACGTCGTCTTGGGCATGTCCTTGGAGAGCTGCTTGGCCTTGGACTTGCCGAAGTTGAGGACGCGGTTGCCGCCGCCCTGGGCGTTGTTCATCATCCACATCAGCAGGAGCAGCAGCAGGCCCAGCGGGACCAGGTACAGCAGCATCTGCATCAGGAACGAGTCCTGGGTGACCTTGGTCTCCAGGACGGGGTCGTTGGGCGCCTCGTCGAGGATGGTGAAGATCTCGTCCGTGGAGCTCGCCGGGAACTGCGCCCGCACGCGGTTGCTGCCCTCGACGGTCACCCCGTCGTTGAGGGTGAGCTTGAGCAGCTGCTCCTTGTCCTCGATCGTGGCTTCCTTGACCTGGCCGTCCCGGATCTGTTGCAGTGCCTGGGACGTCTTGATCGGGGTGTAGCCCCGGTTGTCGTCGAAGAGCACGTTGAAGGCGTAGAAGAGCAGCAACACCGCCACGATCCACAGCAGCGGGTTGCGAAGCAGGCGCTTGCGGTCCATGCACTTACGGCCGGCGGGCGGCCTCGACCCTCCCTGACTTGTCGACGGGCGCGGACGGGCACACCCGTCCGACCAGCCTACCGCCCGTGCTCGGGCGGAGTGCTCCGCGTGCGGGACCCGTCGTGTCTTGCCGGACCAACGGGCGGGGGCCGCCCGGTGTTCCCGCCCGGGGGTACCCGGTGACCGCGAACACGGATCGCAGGTCGAACCGGTTCAGTCGGACGGGCGCCGGGGGTGAACCGGTCGGCGTTCCGGTCCGTAACCCTCACCGGGAGTGGTGCGTTACTAGCAGGTAGCGAGAACATGAGCAGCACTCGGGTGACGTGCAACACGAGAGGTTGTCATGTGATGCTCACCTGTCATCCTCGGCAATTACCGCGAGTCCCCTGTAGCGCCCAACCGGGTGAACACTGAGCGAAGGTGTGAACAACATGCCAGCGCGCAACCGAACGGCCCCCGGTCGCTTCCGCCGCGTCGCCCTGCCGGTCGGCGCGCTGATCGGCGTCGTGGCGGCCGCCGGCGTGGCCGTCGTGGCGATCCGGGCCACCAGCGGCCCCGAGTGCCGGGGCACCCTCCCGCTCAAGGTCGCGGTCACGCCCGCGGTCGAGGAGGTCGTCCGGGGCGCCGCCGACGACTACCTGGCCACCCAGCCCGTGGTGGACGGCAAGTGCGTCCAGGTGCAGGTGGAGGCGCGCGGCGCGGCCGACGTGGCCAAGGAGCTGCCCACCGCCCAGATCAACCCGCCCGCGCTGTGGGTGCCGGACTCGTCCATGTGGGCGGCGGAGACCCAGCGGCAGGCCGGCGACCAGGGCGCGGACGCGCCGCGGCTGGAGGTCCGCGACCCGCTGGCCACCTCGCCGCTGGTGATCGCGGGCTCCGAGCGGGCGATGACCTCGCTCGGCTGGCCCGTCACGCCCGTGAGCTGGGCGAGGGTCGTCGACCCGAAGGTGTCGGTGACGCTGAGCGACCCGACCACGTCCACCGAGGGCCTGGCCACGCTGGCGGTCGTGCGCGCGCAGCTCGGCAACCCCGACGGCACGCCCAAGCCCGAGCTGATCGGCGCCCTGCTGCGGGTCGGCCGGAACGCGCTGCCGTCCGTGCGCGACGCGTTCGGCAAGGTCGTGCAGGGCACCGAGGACGCGCCGGTGTTCACCGCCTCCGAGCAGTCCGTGCTGGAGGCCAACCGGGCCGCCGGGTCGCGCCGGGTCGTCGCCTCCTACCCGAAGGAGGGCACGGTCGCGTTCGACTTCCCGGTGGTGCGGGTGGGCCGGGTCGGCGAGCCGGCGGGCACCGAGGCCGCCGCGGCCGGCTTCGAGGAGGCGCTGCGCACCGGCCGCACCGCCCAGCGGTTCGCCGAGCAGGGCTTCCGCACCCCCGGCGGCGAGGCGCCCGAGGGCTGGACCAACGAGGCCGACGGCGTGCGCGGCGACGACGTGACCACCCTGGGCACGCCGTCCCCCGACGAGGTCTCCGAGCTGCTGCGCACCTGGGGCGCGGTCAGCCTCGACACGCGGCTGCTGGCCGTGCTGGACGTGTCCGGCTCCATGGCCGAGACGACGAGCAACGGCCAGACCAGGGTCGACGCGGCCAAGGAGGCCGCGCTGACCGCCCTGGGCATGCTGCCGGACACCTCGGAGATCGGCCTGTGGGCGTTCTCCACGAACAAGAAGCCGCCGAACGACTGGGTCGAGCTGGTGCCGATCGGGCCGCTGGGCGAGCCGATCGCGGGCGCGCCGCGGCGCGTGCAGCTCCAGAAGGGCGCGAACGGCCTGCCCGCCCTGGTCGGCGGCGGCACCGCGCTGAACGACACCGTGCTGGCCGCGTTCCGCCACGTGCAGCGGACCTACGACCCGTCGATGATCAACTCGGTCACGCTGATGACCGACGGCAGCAACGACGACATCTCCAGCATCGACCTGCCCTCGCTGCTGACCACGCTGCGCGAGGAGGCCGACCCGGCCCGACCCGTGCCGATGATGATGGTCGGCCTGGGCCAGGACGCCGACATGGACGCGCTCAGGCAGATCGCCGAGGCCACCGGCGGCAAGGCATACCAGGCCCTGGAGCCGGAGGACATCCGCGGCGTGCTGCTGGACGCGATCTCCCAGCGCCGCTGTAGGCCGAACTGTTAGGCCGCGCCTCCGGCGCGGCCTCGCGTCAGCTCGAATAAACCTTCGGGTCCAGCGTGCCGATGTACGGCAGGTCGCGGTAGCGCTCGGCGTAGTCCAGGCCGTAGCCGACCACGAACTCGTTGGGGATGTCGAAGCCCACGTACTTCACCGGCACCTCGACCTTGACCGCGTCCGGCTTGCGCAGCAGCGTGCACACCTCCAGCGACCGCGGCTTGCGCGACGCCAGGTTCTTGAGCAGCCACGACAGGGTCAGGCCCGAGTCGATGATGTCCTCGACGATGACCACGTCGCGGTCGGCGATGTCGCGGTCGAGGTCCTTGAGGATGCGCACCACGCCGGACGACGAGGTCGACGAGCCGTAGGAGCTCACCGCCATGAACTCCAGCTGCACCGGCACCGGCAGGGCACGCGCCAGGTCGGTCATGAACATGACCGCGCCCTTGAGCACGGTGATCAGGACCAGGTCGTTCTCGCCGTCGGCGGGGTAGTCGGCGGCGACCTTGTTGGCCAGCTCGGCCACCTTGTCGCTGATCTCCTGCTCGGTGATGAGGACGGAGCTGATGTCGCCGTCGTACACGGACGGTTCCCCTTTGGTCATGCCTGCACTGGTTCCACGTCCAGCCTGCCATGCGCGCGCCGAGCCACAAAGCCGCCCGGCAACCACACCCCGCCCTGACCTCGCCAGTCGCTCACCAGGGCGTCCACCCGCCGGAGGTGCGAGTCGGACAACTCGGGCACGTTCCTCCCGAGCAGCCACCGCCGCAGCACGCGCCGCCGCAGGGCGGCGGGCAGGGACTCGATCTCGGCCACCGCGCAGCAGTCGCCGTCGAACGCCTCGGCCAGCTCGTCCAGGGCGTCGTTGTCCTCCCGCAACTGGGCGGCGGTGCGGGCGAGGGCGTCCGCGACACCACCCTGGAGCACGTCCTCCAGCAGCGGCAGCACCTCCCGGCGCAGCCGGACCCTGGTGTAGCGGGGGTCCTCGTTGTGCGGGTCGTGCCACGGGGCGAGCCCCAGTTCGGCGCAGGCGGCGGCGGTGGTGGACCTGGGCACGCCCAGCAGCGGGCGGCCCCACGGCGGGTCGTGCGGGCGCATGCCGGCGATGCTGCGCGCCCCCGAGCCGCGCCCCAGGCCGAGCAGCACGGTCTCGGCCTGGTCGTCCCGGGTGTGGCCGAGCAGCACCAGCCCGCGTTCGGGTCTCAGCGCCGCGTACCTGGCCCGCCGGGCGGCGGCCTCGGGACCACCCGGCCCGGTGACCTCGACCCGGCGCACCTCGGCGTCCAGGCCCAGGTCGCGGCAGGTCCGCGCGGCCTCTTCGGCGACCCGCGCCGAGCCGTCCTGGAGCCCGTGGTCGACCACGACCGCCCGTGCGGGGGTCAGCTTCGCGGTGACGGCGGCCAGCGCGAGCGAGTCCGCGCCGCCGCTCACCGCCACGGCGACCTCCTCCGGGCGGTGCTCGTCCAGGAACCGCCGCACGGCCACGCGCACCTCGGCCAGCGGCCCGTTCACGGCCGGTGCCTCACGGCTGGACGCGGCGCAGCCAGGAGGCCGGGTCGGCGATCTCGGCGCGCGTCGGCAGGGTCTCCGGGCCGGTCCAGACGGTGTTGAAGCGCTCCATGCCGACCGCGTCGACCACGTGGCCGGTGAACGCCGCGCCCTCGGCGTACTGCCGGACCTTGGCCTCGACGCCGAGCAGCGTGCGCAGCACCCGGTCGAGCACGCCGCCGCCCTTGCGGCGGGCGGTGAAGCGCTCGCGGATGACGCGGACCGACGGCACCACCTCCGGGCCGACGGCGTCCATCACGTGGTCGGCGTGCCCCTCCAGCAGCGTGGACAGGGCGAGCAGCCGGTCCAGCACGTCCCGCTGGGCGGGGCTCTGGAGCAGGTCGACCACGCCGCCCGCCTCGCGCAGCCGCCTGGGCAGGTCGCGCAGGCGCGGCGCGGAGCCCTCGTCCATGGTGCCGAGCAGCGTCGTCACCAGGCCCGAGAAGTGCCCGGCGAGCCACGGCACGGCGGTGAACTGGAGCCGGTGGGTGCTCTCGTGCAGGCACACCCACATGCTGAACTCCTCGCCGGGCACGTCCAGGGACCGCTGGGCGCCGACGATGTTGGGGGCCACGAGCAGCAGCCTGCCGCCCTCGGAGAACGGGTCGTACTGGCCGAGCACCCGACCGCTCAGGAACGCGACGACCACGCCCGCCTGCACGCCCGCCGTGCCCGCCAGGACGCCGCCGAACGCGCCGGACTGTCGGGGCAGCGCGTCGTCGGTCAGCGCGGCGAGGCCCTGCACGGCGGCCCGCACCCAGCCGGGCCGGTCCACGACCTCGCCGGACTTGAGCGGCAGGTCGTGCCCGAGGCCGGTCAGCTCGCGCACGTGCGCCTCGGCGTCGACGGCCAGTTCGCGCAGCCGGTGCACGGCCACGTCGGCCTCGGCCCGGGGCACCACCGGCCCGGGGCGGAGGAGCTTGGTCGCGGTGGTGACGGCCAGGTCCCAGTCGACCGTCGTCCGGTTGCCTGGGGCCTGCCCGCTCGGGGCGCTGCGGTCCTGCGTCGCCGGGTTCACCCCGTTGACGCTACCGGCGCGGACCGGTCGGGCGACACTCCAGCGCCCTAGCAGCCGCAGGTCCGCAGGGCCGCCGCCACCTGGTCCAGCGCGCCGCGGACCCTCGTCGTGTCGTCGTCGCTGAGCGACATGAACGCGAACACCAGCAGCCGCCCGTCGGTGTCCAGGACCACGCCGGCCAGGGAGTTCACGCCGGTCAGCGTGCCGGTCTTGGCGCGGACCCAGCCGCGTCCCCCGGCGCCCTGCTCGGTGAACCGGCCGGCCAGGGTGCCGCTGCCGCCCGCCACCGGCAGCGCGGTCAGCAGCGGCCGGAGCTCCGCGGTCTTCGGGTCGGCGGTGTCGGGGCCGGCCGCCGCCGCCACGATGTCCGCGAGCAGCCGCGAGGGCAGCTTGTTGTTCGGCGACAGCCCGCTGCCGTCCACGAACGTGGCGCCGGTGAGGTCGAACCCGTTCTCGGTGAGCACGTCCCGCACGGCCTGCGCGCCACCCGCGAACGACGGCTCCGCGCCGCGGGCGATCGCGACCTCGCGGGACAGCGTCTCGCCGAGCACGTTGTCGGACAGCTGCATCATGTTCTCGACGAGCTGGTCCACCGGCACGGACTCGACCTCGCCGAGCACCTCGGCGTTCTCCGGCGCGGCGCCGGCGGCGACCGACGTCACGCCCAGCCGCTGGGCGAGCGCGGTCGCGGTGTCGGCGGCGGGGGTCTCGGTGCGCCGGACGTCGCCCTTCGTCGGGTCGCTGCGGCCGCCGGCGAGCATCAGCGGCTGGATCGGCGAGACGTAGCCGTCGGGCACGTCGGCGGGCGCCCAGCCGGGAGCCAGCCCCGGACCGGTGTACCGCGTCGCGTCGTAGAGCACCCGGGTCACCGGGCCCGCGGCCCGCACCTGGGCGGCGAGGTCGTCGAGGGTGGGCGCGCCGGGGTAGACCGTGGCCTGGCCCGCGGGCAGCGGCGACAGCGTCGGGTCGCCGCCGCCGACCAGCACCACCGTGCCGGGTTCGGCGCCCTTCACCACCTTGGTCGACAGCTGGGCCGTGTGGTCGAGGGCGAGCAGCGCGGCCGCGGCGACCAGGACCTTCGTGGTGGACGCCGGGGTCGCCGGGGTGGTCTCGCCCTGGTTCCACAGCACCTGGCCGCTCGCCGGGTCGACCACCGTGCCCGTCAGGGGCGCCAGCAGCTCGTTGGCCGTCGGCCCGGCCAGCACGGCGCCCACCCCGGCCGGGGTCGGCCGCGTGCCGCCCGTGCCCACGCCCTTGACGGCGAGCGTCACCGGCGCGGGCGGCGCCGCCGCCGCGGTGGTCGCGGCGGGCGTCCGGTCGAACCAGCCGCGCTGCGCGCCCACCACCGCCGTGCCCGCCAGCGCGAGCACGAGCAGCACGGCCGCGGCGATCAGGAACGGGCGCTTGCGGCGCCGGGCGGGCGGGGCCTCGCCTTCACTTTCCGTGATCGGTTCAGGGACCGGTTCAGGTTCCGACTTGATCTCGTTCTCGATCTCGCCCGCGGGCCGCGCGGGGGTCGCGGGCGGCGGCGCGGCGGGCCCGGGCGCGGGCGGCCGGCGTTCCGCGGGCACCGGGGCCGGGATCCGGACGGTGGGCGGGTCCGGCCGCCTGACCTGCACCGTCGGCGGCTCGTGGTTGGTGTCGTCGCCGTCAACGGTCGGCCAGGATGGCTCGTCGGGCAACGCGATCCTCCGCGGTCGTCGAGTACGGGCAACGTCACACCCTGCGCTCGGGGTTGACGAGACGTCGTAGTCCACACTAGTGGCGTAACGAACGGCGAGAACGAGCGAGGACCGCGCAGTGGAGTTCGACGTCACCATCGAGATCCCCAAGGGGGTCCGCAACAAGTACGAGATGGACCACAAGACGGGGCGCATCCGGCTGGACCGCACCCTGTTCACGGCCACTCAGTACCCGGCGGACTACGGGTTCGTCGACGACACGCTCGGTGAGGACGGCGACCCCCTCGACGCCCTCGTCCTGGTCCAGGAGCCGACCTTCCCCGGTTGCCTCATCCGCGCGCGGGCCATCGGCATGTTCCGGATGACCGACGAGAAGGGCGGCGACGACAAGCTGCTCTGCGTGCCGGCGGAGGACCCGCGCAGCGAGCACCTGCGCGACATCCACCACCTGAGCGAGTTCTACCGGCTGGAGATCCAGCACTTCTTCGAGGTCTACAAGGACCTGGAGCCGGGCAAGAGCGTCGAGGGCGCCACCTGGGTGGGCCGGACCGAGGCCGAGGCCGAGATCGTCCGCTCCTACCAGCGCCTCAAGGACGCCGTGGCGCGCGGCGAGGAGCACTGAGCGCGTAAGAGACCAAGGAGGAGGCCCGCCCCCTGATCGGGAGCGGGCCTTCTTCCGTCGTGGCGTCAGTGCATGGCGATCGGGGTCTGGTCGTCCGACTCGGAGTCCTTCACCCGCTCCAGGCCGGAGCGCGTGGACAGCGGCACCTCGCGCAGGAACCACACGATCACGAAGCCGACCAGGGTGACCAGCGAGCCGACCAGGAACACCAGGTCGATCGAGCCGGAGAACCCGTCGAGGAACGGCCGGGCGAGCACCGGGTCGAGGCTGTTGAGGAACTCGGTGTTGTCCAGGTCGAACCCCTGGCCGCTCTGGAGCCCGGCGGCGAACTCCCGGTTCTCCGGGCGGGCCAGCGCCGCCTGGAACTCCGGCGAGCCGAACGCCGAGCGCAGCGCGTCGCCGATCTTGTCGCCGACCGTGCTGAACAGGATCGACAGGAACACCGCGGTGCCGACCGTGCCGCCGATCTGCCGGAAGAACGTGGCCGAGGAGGTCGCCACGCCCATGTCCCGCGGCTCGGCGTCGTTCTGGATGGCCACCAGCAGGGTCTGCATGTTCAGGCCCAGGCCGATGCCCAGGAAGAACATCAGCACCAGCGGCTGGTACAGCGGGGTGTCCGGGCCGACGAAGCTGAACAGGAACAGCATCACCGTCATCACGCCGAACCCGACCACCGGGAACACCTTGTAGCGGCCGGTCTTGGCGGTGATGCTGCCGCTGGTGCCCGCCGCGGTCATGATGCCGAGGGTCAGCGGCACCATCATCAGGCCCGACTCGGTGGCCGAGTAGCCCTTCACGATCTGGAGGTACAGCGGCAGCGACACCATGCCGCCGAACATCCCCAGGCCGAGCACGAAGTTGATCGCGTTGCCCAGCGCGAACGTCTGCTTGCGGAACAGCCGCAGCGGCAGCAGCGCCTCGTCGCCCATGCGCTTCTCGGCGAGGACGAACCCGATCAGGCCGAGCACGCCGACCACGTACATGACGATCGAGGTGGTCGACGCCCAACCCCACTCGCGGCCCTGCTCGGCCACGATCAGCAGCGGCACCAGGCCCACGGTGAGCAGGCCCGCGCCGACGAAGTCGATCCGGTGGTTCACCCGCTGGTGCGGGATGTTCAGCACCTTGGCCACGACGACCAGGGCGACCAGCGCGATCGGCACGTTGATCAGGAACACCCAGCGCCAGCCGGCCGTGCCCAGGAACGACTCCAGGCCCGCGAACAGGCCGCCGACGACGGGGCCGGCGACGCTGGAAACGCCGAACACGGCCATGAAGTAGCCCATGTAGCGGCTGCGCTCGCGCGGCGAGGTGATGTCCGCCATGATCGCCATGGCCAGCGACATCAGGCCGCCCGCGCCCAGGCCCTGGACCGCGCGGAACGCGGCCAGCTCGTACATCGAGCCCGCGATGCCCGACAGCAGCGAGCCCGCGAGGAACAGCGAGATCGCGGTCAGGTACAGCGGCTTGCGGCCGTAGATGTCGGACAGCTTGCCGTACAGCGGCGTGGAGATCGTCGCGGTGATCAGGTAGGCCGTGGTCGCCCACGCCTGGAGGGTCTGGCCGTGCAGCTCGTCCGCGATGGTCTTCATGGCGGTGGCCACGATCATCTGGTCCAGCGCGGCCAGGAACAGCCCCAGCAGCAGGCCCGACAGGATGGTCAGGATCTGCCGGTGGGTGAGCAGCGCGGCGCCGGGTGGCGGCGCGTCCGCTCGGGTTGTCGCTTCCGACATGGTCATCTCTCCCCTTCTGAGCGCGGCCCCAGCCCGCCCTCAGCGATGAAAAACGGGAGCGCCTTCTCGTAGTCCCCCACGAAGCGCTCGAAGTACTCGACGAACCGGTCCCGGTCCTCGGGGTCCCAGTCCGCGAACAGGCGGATCAGCGCCTCGTTGCGCTGCCGGCGGCGTTCGGCGACCAGCCGGGCGCCCGCCTCGGTGACGGCCAGCACGCTGGCGCGGCCGTCCTCCGGGTCGGCCCGGCGCTCGACCAGCCCCTCCTTCACCAGGGCCGCCACCTGGCGGCTGACCGTGGAGGGGTCCGAGAACACCGCTTCGGCGAGGGCGCCCGCCCGCGAGGGTCCCAGCTGGTTCAGGTTGGCCAGCAGGATGAACGCGGACTTGTCCATGCCCGTCTTGCTCAGGTGGGAGGCGACGCAGGCGTGCATCTTGTTCATCCGCACCAGGGCCATGCCCAGCCGGTCGGCGTTCAGCAGGTCGTCCGCCTGCCCTTCGTGACGCACCGGGATCGCCCTCCCACACTCCGTTTGCTTGTATCAACCAACTAGTTGCTGCGTACAAGCATGGGCCCGCCGGGCGGGTTCCGGCAAACGAAATACCGGTGACCCGCGTCGCATCGGTTACTGGCGGGTAATATCGCGGCCATGAGCGCAGATCCCTCGTTCGTCGCCGAGGCGATGAAGCAGGCGGTGCCGTGGGTCAGGACCACGGGCATCGAATTCGTCGAGGTCGCGGGCGACCGGGTGGTGGCCGGGCTGCCGGACCGGGAGGAGCTGCGCAACCACGTCGGCGGCCCCCACGCGGCCGTGATGTTCGGCGTGGCCGAGACCGCGTCCGGCGCGGTGGTGATGGCCGCGTTCGCGTCGCACCTGGACCGGGCCACGCCGCTGGTCGCCCGGTCGGAGATCGCCTACAAGAAGCTGGCGCTGGGCGACCTGCGCGCCGAGGCGGTGCTCGGCCGGCCGGCCGCGGACGTGCTGGCGGAGCTGGAGGGCGGCACGCGGCCGGAGTTCCCCGTGCACGTGACGATCACCAACGCCGAGGGCGTCACGACCGGCGAGGTGACCGTCGTCTGGACGCTGCGCCCGAACCGCTGAGGCCGCCCACTCGGGACGGGTGCGACGTGACGGGCGACACAGGCTCGATCACTGCCAGTCACGTCGGTAACGGTACGTAGTCCAACCGCCGATGACGCGGGCATGAACGGTTCGTTAACCCGGTCCCGCACCCTCGCCGCCGTCGCGCTCGCCTCGCTCGCCGGCCTCGCCGCGGCGTGCGGCGGCACCACCGCCACCGGCGCGGCCGGCGGCAGCTCCGCGCCCGGCACCACCACGACCACCACGACCACGGCCACCACCACGACTCCCCCGCCCGTCCCGGTCGCCGAGGTCGTGGACGCGCGCACCCTCGTCCTGGCCGGCGGGGCGCGCGTGCGGCTCGCCGGGCTGGCGCAACCCGGTGAGTGCTGGGCCGCCACCGCGGTCGACTTCCTGGAGCAGGCCGTGACGGGCAAGGCGTTGCGGGTGGACGGCGCCGCGGTGCTGCTGCCCGACGGCGTCGACCTGGCCGTGCACGTCCTGAGCCGGGGCATGGCCCGCGCGGAGCAGGCGGCGGGCAGCGCCCTGGTCGCCGCGCAGGAGTCGGCGAAGGCCGCCGGCCTCGGGCTGTGGGGCGCGCCGTGCTCCGGCGCGGACACCGTCGCACCACCGCCGCCGCCCGCGCCCGTCCAACCCGCGCCCGCACCCGTCCAGCCGGCACCCGCGCCCGTCCAGCCGGCGCCCGTCCAGCCCGCCCCCGTCCAGCCGGCGCCGCAGCCCGACCCGCCCGCCGGCGCCTACTACGCCAACTGCGCCGCCGCCCGCGCCGCCGGCGCCGCGCCGCTCTACGCGGGCCAGCCGGGCTACCGGCCGGGCCTCGACCGGGACGGCGACGGGGTGGCGTGCGAGTAGGTTCACCGGCGTGAAGGTGGACCGGCTGGAGCTCGACCCCGACCCGACGACCGTCCCCGACGCCGCCCGCGCCGCCGAGGAGGCCGGCTGCGACGGGTTCTGGGTGGCCGAGACGCGGCACGACCCGTTCCTCGCGCTGAGCCGCGTCGCCGGCACCGCCGACCTGGAGCTGGGCACGGCCATCGCCGTCGCGTTCGCGCGCAACCCCATGAGCACCGCCGTGCTGGCCAACGACCTCCAGCTGCTCTCCGGCGGCCGGTTCCACCTGGGCCTGGGCTCGCAGGTGGAGCCGCACGTCACCAAGCGGTTCGGCATGCCCTGGTCGCGACCGGCGGCGCGGATGCGCGAGTTCGTGCTCGCGGTCCGCGCCGTCTGGCACAGCTGGGCGACCGGCGACCGCCTGCGGTTCCGCGGCGAGTTCTACACCCACACGCTGATGACGCCCTTCTTCGACCCCGGCCCCAACCCCTTCGGCAACCCCGCCGTGTGGCTGGCCAGCGTGGGCGAGCTGATGACCGAGGTCGCCGGAGAAGTCGCGGACGGCTTCCTCTGCCACAACTTCACCACCGAGCGGTACCTGCGCGAGGTGACCCTGCCCGCGCTCGCCCGCGGCCGGGCCAAGGCGGGTCACGCGAAGGACGTCGAGGTCATGGGCCCGTCCCTGGTCGCCCACGACGACCGGTCGGTGGCGGACGTCCGGAAGCAGATCGCGTTCTACGGCTCCACCCCCGCCTACCGCAAGGTCCTGGACCTGCACGGCTGGGGCGACCTGCACGAGGAGCTGCACCGGATGTCCCGGCGCGGGCGGTGGGACGCGATGGCCGACGCGGTCCCCGACGAGGTGCTGCACGCGTTCGCCGTCGTCGGCACGCCCGCCGAGGTCCGGGCCGAGTACGCCCGCCGCTACGGCGACGTGGTCACCCGGGCCGCCGCGCCCGTGCTCAGGACCGGGTGAACGGGGCACCGTCGCCCGATCCGGCGATGATCACGACCCGCCCGCCCGGCGACCCCGCCGGCCACGCGGCGCGCCGTTAGCTTCACGGACCGTGAAGACCGACCGCCTGGAAGTCAGCCCGGACCCGACGAGGGTGCTGGACCTCGCGCGCACCGCCGAGGAGGACGGCTGCGACGGGTTCTGGGTGGCCGAGACCTCCCGCGACCCGTTCGTCGCCCTGGGCCGCGTCGCGGGCGAGGTGGAGCTGGACCTGGGCACGGCCGTCGCGGTGGCGTTCGCGCGCAACCCGATGACCACCGCCATGGCGGCCAACGACCTCCAGCTGCTCTCCTGCGGCCGGTTCCACCTCGGCCTGGGCACCCAGGTGGAGGCGCACGTCACCAACAGGTTCGGCATGCCCTGGTCCCGACCGGCGGCGCGGATGCGCGAGTTCGTGCTCGCGCTGCGCGCGATCTGGCACAGCTGGGCCACCCGCGAGCAGCTCCGGTTCCGCGGCGAGTTCTACACCCACACGCTGATGACCCCGGTGTTCGACCCGGGACCCAACCCCTTCGGCCGCCCTCCGGTGTGGCTGGCCGGCGTGGGCGAGCTGATGACCGAGGTCGCCGGCGAGGTCGCGGACGGCTTCCTCTGCCACAGCTTCACCACCGAGCGGTACCTGCGCGAGGTGACCCTGCCCGCGCTCGCCCGCGGCCGGGCCAGGGCGGTCGGCCTGCCGCCCCTGGAGGTCCAGGGGCCCTCCCTGATCGCCTACGACGACCGGTCGGTGGTCAAGCTCCGGCGGCTGCTCGCCTTCTACGGCTCCACCCCGGCCTACCGCAAGGTCCTCGACCTGCACGGCTGGGGCGACCTGCACGAGGAGCTGCACCAGCTCTCCCTGGACGGGCGGTGGGACGAGATGGCCGGCCTCGTGACCGACGAGGTGCTGCACGCGCTCGCCGTCGTCGGCACGCCCGCCGAGGTCCGGGCCGAGTACGCCCGCCGCTACGGCGGCCTGGTCACCAGGAGCGCCGCGCCGACGCCGACGGCCGTCAGGACCGGATGAGGAACCGCCCGCTCGGCTCGTCGCCGAGGACGCGGTGCCGGAACAGCGCGGCCCGACCGCGCGGGCGCACCCACCGCCTCCGCCCGACCCGCGCCGCCAACACCGCGAACGGCAGGGCGAGCACCGTCACCAGGACCATCGTGCCCACTGGCGATCACCTCCAGGCTGGCAACGACACGGTCGCCCGCCCCTGACGCCGATGGCAGAAGTGTCACCCCGATGGAGCAGCCTGGCAACCACCCCGACGGGATGAGGCACGACGAAGGCCCCGGACCAGGTGGTCCGGGGCCTTCGGATCTCGCGAGCCGCCTGTCGGAATCGAACCGACGACCTGCTCATTACGAGTGAGCCGCTCTGGCCGACTGAGCTAAGGCGGCGAGACGTGACAACTATAGCCGAAGCGCCGGCGTCACCTGACCGGGGGGTTGGTCGTTGTCCCGAACGTGACGGATGCACGCGTCCGCCACGCCTGACGCCGCCGTCACGGGAGGTACCAGACCACATGCGCCCGTTGGCCCTGCCCGCAGCCGCCCTGCTGGTCGCGCTCACCGCCTCCCCCGCCTTCGCCCAACCCGTGGTCACGACCCCCGTGCCGGGACCGCAGGACCCCGGCCAGCCGCCCGCGTCGTCGGGCCCGGAGCTGGTCACCCACGCGATCGGCGACGCGGGCACCGGGCTGGCGGTCGTGCGGCTCGCGCCGGACTCGACGCCGACCAACACGATCCTGCCCGGCTTCGGCGAGCGGCTGCCCAAGCAGTCGGCCGCCGAGATCGGGGTCGGGCTGGCCAGCGCCCAGGCCAACACCGAGGCGTTCCTCAGCTACGAGCGCGCGGTCGCCCAGGCGTCGCCGCTCGGGTTCGCCGTCCAGGGCCGCGCGCCCCAGACGCCCGGCACGCTCGTCCAGACCGCCTCCCCCGACAACGCCGAACCCCTCGCCGGCGGCATCGACCCGCCCACCACCCCGCTGGACGCCCTGCTCAAGGTCGGCCTGCTCAACGGCAGCGTGCACGCCCGCTGGCACGACGAGCTGGGCCCGTGCGTGAGCCCGGTCGCGGACGCCAAGACCTCCGTGGCGAGCCTGAGCGTGCTCAACGCCATCCCGACCCTGCCCGGCTCGCAGGACCTGACCGGGATGCTCACCCAGGACACGCCCAAGCTGGACGAGGGCGCGAAGCAGTCCCTGGTCGACAACCTCAAGCAGCTCGCCGGCCCGCTGAGCAGGCTCGGCGGCCTGCTCTCCGGCACGCCCGACAGCGGCGCGAACGGCTCGCTGCTCAGCCTCCCGGACACCCTCAGCGCCCACTCGAAGGTCGAGCTGGTCGACCTGCCGGGCAGCGCGAACAAGGCCGTCAAGTCGACCTCCACGCTCCAGGCGGCGAGCATCCGCCTGCTCCAGGGCACCCCGGCGGAGCTGCGGATCGACGTGGTCTCCCAGCCCGCGCTCACCGCCCTGTCCACCGGTGACGCGGCCACCTCGACGGTCACCTACAGCGCCCCCGTGCTGAGGGTGAGCCAGGGCGGCCGGGAACTGGGCACGCTCGACGCCGCCAACCCGGCGCTCGACGTGCCGATCGGCGTCCTGCCCGGCCGGGACCTGCCCCTGGTCGGCGACCTCGGCGACGCCCTCGACATCGGCGTCCTGCGCCTCCAGATCGCCCAGTTCAACCGGAAGGAGCAGGTCATCGACGGCCCGCTCCAGCAGGGCGGCCCCGCCATCAAGGGGTTCATGCTCGGGGCGACCGCGCGCCTGCTCGACCTCCAGCTGCTGCCGACCGATGCCCTCGGGCTGCCGAACCTGCCGTCGGCGTTGGCACAGGTGTCCCTGGGCGAGCAGATCGTGCGCGCGGCCGCCCCGACCGGCGGGGTGGTGTGCGGCGCGCCCACGCCCACCCAGCCGGGTCCGGGCGGTGGCGGCCAGGCCGCGCCGCCGAAGCAACCGCAGCAGCTCGCCTACACCAACGCGGCGTACAAGACGGTGCCGATCTTCTGGACCGGCACGGCCCTGCTGCTGCTCGGCGTCGTGCTGGTCGCCGCCCTGCCCGCCCGCCGCGCCGTCCCGGCCCGGTCGCCCGAGCGGCCCCCGTCGGCCTGAGGGCGGGGCGTCAGCCGCGCTGGAGCGCGACGAGCATGGCCTCGACCGCGATGCGCGGCTTGACGTTCCGCTCCAGCGCGGTCCGGCAACCCAGCACCGCCTCCAGCCGGCGCAGCGTCGACTCGGGCGTCCACGCCTCCGCGGCCCGGCGCGCGTCGTCGGCCCGGTCCGGGTGGTTCAGCACGGCCCCCGCGCCCGAGGAGGTGACCAGCACGTCCCGGTAGAACGCGGCCAGGTCGATCAGGGCCTGGTCGAGCGAGTCGCGCTGGGTGCGGGTGGCCCGCGACTTCTGCCGCTTCTCCAGGTCCTTGATCGCGCCCTTCGCGCCCCTGGTGGCGGCCGCGGTGCCCTTGCCGGTGCCGCCCGCGCCCATGGCCGTCTCCAGCGCCTCGCGCTCGGCCGCGTCACGCCCCTCGTGCGCGCTCACCGCGTCCGCCTCGGCGGCGGAGACGAGCTGGTCGGCGCACGTGAAGACGTCCGCGGGCCGGCGCAGCGCCAGCGGGATCCGCAGCACGGCCTCGCGCCGCGCCCGCACGGCCTCGTCGGTCGCCAGCCGCCGCGCCCGGCCCACGTGCCCGCCGCACACCGAGGCCGCCCACGAGGCCACCTCGGGCGCCAGGCCCTCCTCCTCCAGCGCGGAGGCGATGGCCGCCGGCCGGGGCGTGCCCAGCGACACCACGCGGCACCGCGACCGGATGGTCACCGACACGTCGTCCGGGTGGGCCGACGGCGCGCACAGCAGGAACACGGTCCGCTCCGGCGGTTCCTCCACGGCCTTGAGCAGCGCGTTCGCCGCACCCTCGGTGAGCCGGTCCGCCTCGGTGACGATCACCACCTGCCAGCGCCCGGACGTGGGCCGCCGCGCGGACACCTGGACCAGCGACCGCATCTCGGCCACCGAGATCGACAGGCCCTCCGGCGCGACCACGCGCACGTCGGCGTGCGTGCCGGCCAGCGCCGTGTGGCACCCGGCGCACGTGCCGCAGCCCGGCCGGTCGTCCGCCACCGTGCACTGGAGCGCCGCGGCGAACGACCGCGCCGCGTCCACGTGCCCGGACCCCGGTGGCCCGGTGAACAGCCACGCGTGGGTCATCGCGCCCGGCGCGGGGGACCCGCCCGCCACGATCGACGCCGCCGCCCCGGCCGCCGCCGACAGCACCGCGACCGCCTCGGGCTGGCCGACGACCTCGCCCCACACACCACGGTTCACCAGGCGACCGTACCGATCCGTCAGGACCTCTCGGCCACCGGTCGGGACGTCGTCCCGGCGCGCGCCGACAGCAGCGGCAGCACCGCCTGGACCACCCGTTCGGCGACCTCGTCCTCGGTGCCGTCCGCGTCGACCACCACGTACCGCTCGGGGTCGGCCGCCGCCATCTCGGCCAGCAGCTCCCGCACCCGCCAGTGGTGCTCGACGTTCTCCATCGCGCCGCCGGACCGCGCCTGCGACGGCGTGCGGTCCAGCAGCACGGTCACGTCCGGCCGCAGCCGCCCGGTGGCCCAGTCGACCAGGCCCTCGACCTCCCGCGGCTCGACGCTGCCCCCCGCGCTGAAGTGCGCCAGCGGGCTGTCGACGTACCGCTCCATGACGACCAGCGCGCCGCGGTCCAGCGCGGGCCGCACCTCGCGCTCCACCACGTCCGCCCGCACCGCCGCGGCCACCAGGGCGTGCGCCCGCACCCCGGCCAGGTCGGCGGTGGTCAGCAGGTTGCGCAGCCGCTGCTCGTCCAGGTCCGGGTCCGACGCCAGCAGCACGTCGCGCCCCGCGGCGCGCAGCGCCTCGGCCAGCCGCCGGGACTGCGCGGCGGTGTCCAGCCGGGTGTCGCCCTCGACCGCGATCAGCAGGCCGACCTCGCGCCGCCCGCGCCCGCGCAGGGCCGAGAGCAGGTCCGACAGGATCGGCTCGCTGCGCCGGTCGTCCATCTGCCGGTAGGCGACCAGCCCGAGCAGCGCCGCGAGCAACCCGGCGCCGAACAGCACCGGCCGGGTGCCGTCGACCTGCATCGGGTGCCCGAAGACGGTGATCGTGCGCTGCTGCACCAGCGACACCAGCAGCGGCACGGTGGCCGTGGACAGGGCCAGCACGACCTTCAGCAGCGACTGGAGCAGCGCCACGGTCCGGCCGCGCATCGCGTCCTCGACCTGCGCGCCGACGATGGTCAGCCCGGTCAGGAACGCCACGCCCGCCGACGCGCCGACGAACGCCACCGCGATCAGCGCCACCCACAGGTGCGGCGCGAGCGCCACCACCACCAGGCTCAGCCCCGCGACCAGGATCGTCAGCCCGAACAGCCGGTCGTGCGAGAGCTGCCGCGCCATCCGGGGCGCCGAGCCCATGCCGAGCGCCAGGCCGACGAACACCGCCACGAACAGCAGGCCGAACGTCGACGCGCCGCCCAGCAGCGACTGGGTGTAGAGCGGGGCGGTGCCGATGACCGCGCCCGCCGCGGCGAACGCGCCGACCATGCCGATGACGAGCCCGCGCACCAGCGGCGTGCGGCCCGCGTACTTCAGGCCGTCCCGCATCATGGCGAAGAACCCGTCCGCCTCGCCGTCCTCGCGCTTGCGCCGGTTCACCGACGCGATCCGCCCGGACAGCTCCGGGATGCGGGTGGCGACCAGGATCGCGGAGGTCACGTACAGCGCGCCGTTGACCATCACGGCGATGGTGGCGATCCGGAACTCCAGGTTGGAGCCCTGGAGGTTCAGGTAGCCGGGGATGCCGGAGATCAGCGAGTACAGGCCGGACGCGGAGATGACCGAGATGCCGTAGGTCATGACCAGGCCGAGCTGGTTGGCCGTCTCCACCTGGTCGGGCCGGCGCATCAGGTTCGGCACCGCGGAGTCCTTGGATGGGATCCACAGCATCGCGCAGCAGCCGACCAGGAAGTTCGCGATGAACAGCCACCAGGCGGTGCCGACCAGGGCGATCGAGATGAACAGGGCGCCGCGCAGCAGGTCGCAGACGACCATGACCTTGCGGCGGTCGAACCGGTCCGCCAGCACGCCGCCGACCGGGGCGAACAGGATGCCGGGCAGCAGCTGCGTCAGCACGACCAGGCTCAGCGAGAAGCTCTGCCACTGGTAGCTGTCGGTCAGCTGCGTGACCAGGCCGGTCAGCGCCAGGAACGACAGCCAGTCACCGACGCTGCACAGGTAGGTGACGCCCCAGAGCCTGCGAAACGGCCGGATCGCCAGCACGCTGCGAATCCGGTGGCTGGTCGAAGCCGATGTGCCGCCGTCCTGGATCGTGCTCACCCCCCATCGCGCCAGGCCACCAGCGTAGCCGGGGCAATTCACCCGGATGGCCACAACCACCGCACGGGTGACCGAAGCGAGATCACTTCAGCAGGTCGACCACCGCCCCGATGATCTCACGGAGCACGTTGAACAGCAGCCCGCTCAGCGCGACCAGCGCGACCAGGCACCCGACGAGCGCGCCCCGGTTCTTCTTCGGCTCCGCCCGCGGCGCGTGCACGGCCGGTGGTGCGGGCCGCGGCGCCCGCCGCCGGACGGGCTCCCGCCGCACCGGCGCGACCGGGGCCACGGGCGCGGCCGGCACCACGACCCGCGGCACGGCGTCCGGGACCGGCGGTCCCTCGACCGGGACCAGCCCGGCCAGCGGGTCGGGGAAGAACCGGGGAGGTGGCAGGGCCTGCGTCCCGTCCGGGCCGAACTCGTCCACGGCCACCTCCCAGCGCCAACCGCCCCGAGACTAGCCCTTGGACTTGGCCGGGGCCTTCTTCCGAGCGGGTGCCTTCTTGGCCGCCGGCGCCTTCTTCTTGGTCACGGGGCCCTTCGCCCGCTTCTCCGCCAGCAGCTCGGCCGCCCGTTCGTCGGACAGCCCCTCCACGCTGTCGGACTTGCGCAGCGACGCGTTGGTCTCGCCGTCGGTCACGTAAGGGCCGAACCGGCCCTCCTTGACCACCATCGGCTTGCCCGAGACGGGGTCCGCGCCCAGCTCCTTCAGCGGCGGCGCGGCCGCCGCCCGACCCCGCTTCTTCGGCTCCGAGTAGATCTTCAGCGCCTCGTCCAGGGTCACCGTGAAGAGCTGGTCCTCGCTGGTCAGCGACCGCGAGTCGGTCCCCTTCTTCAGGTACGGCCCGTACCGCCCGTTCTGCGCGGTGATCTCGGCGCCCGTCTCCGGGTCCTTGCCCACCACGCGCGGCAGCGACAGCAGCTTCAGCGCGTCGTCCAGCGTCACCGCGTCCAGCGACATCGACTTGAACAGCGACCCGGTGCGCGGCTTCGCGGCCTTCTTGCCCTCCGGCGGCTCCGGCAGCACCTCGGTCACGTACGGCCCGAACCGGCCCTCCTTGGCCACGATCTCGTGACCGCTGACCGGGTCGACCCCCAGCGACCGCCCCTCCTGCGGGGTGGCGAACAGCTTCTCCGCGATCTCGGGCGACAGCTCGTCCGGCGGCAGGTCGTCGGGCAGGTTGGCCCGCTGCGACGCCCCGTCGACCTCCCGCTCCAGGTACGGCCCGTAGCGGCCGACCCGGACGTAGACCGTGCGCCCCTCCTCGTCGGAGAACAGCGGGATCGAGTTGACCTCCCGGGCGTCGATCTCCTCGACGCTCGACCCGACCAGCTTCTTCAGGCCGCCGGACCGCCCCACCGACGACTCCGGCCCGACGTTCCCGCCGAAGTAGAACCCGGACAACCAGGTCGTCCGCTCCTGCCGGCCGGCGGCGATCCCGTCGAGCTCGTCCTCCAGCGCGGCCGTGAAGTCGTAGTCGACCAGGCGCCCGAAGTGCTGCTCCAGCAGCCCGACCACCGCGAACGCCACCCACGACGGGACCAGGGCCGAGCCCTTCTTCCACACGTAGCCGCGGTCCTGGATGGTGCTGATGATCGAGGCGTACGTGGAGGGCCGCCCGATGCCCAGGTCCTCCATGGTCTTGATCAGCGACGGCTCGGTGAACCGCGGCGGCGGCGAGGTCGAGTGCCCGTCCGCGGACAGCTCGGCGGCCGTCACCACCTGGTCCTTCACCAGCTGCGGCAGCCGCGACTCGACGTCGTCCGACTCGCCGCCGGCCTCGGCGTCGACGGTCTCGACGTACGCCTTCAGGAACCCGGCGAACGTGATCGTCCGGCCCGAGGAGGCGAACGTGACCTCCTCGCCGCCCGCCGCGCGCCCGGTGATCCGCACCGACGTGGTGTTGCCCCGCGCGTCGGCCATCTGCGAGGCGATCGTCCGCTGCCAGATCAGCTCGTAGAGCTTGAACTCGTCGGACTCCAGCTCGCCCGCGACCTGGCCCGGCGTCCGGAACACCTCGCCCGCCGGCCGGATGGCCTCGTGGGCCTCCTGCGCGTTCTTGACCTTCCGGTTGTACTGCCGCGGCGCGCTCGCCACGTACTGCGACCCGTACAGCTCGGTGGCCTGCGCCCGCGCCGCCGAGATCGCCGTCTCCGACAGCGTCGTGCTGTCGGTGCGCATGTAGGTGATGTAGCCGTTCTCGTACAGCTTCTGGGCGGTCCGCATGGTCCGGTCGGCGGAGAACCGCAGCTTGCGCCCCGCCTCCTGCTGGAGCGTCGAGGTCATGAACGGCGCGTACGGCTTCCGCGAGTACGGCTTCTCCTCGACGGAGGAGACCGCCAGCGACGCGTTGACCAGGCCTTCCGCGATGGCGCGCGCCTGCGCCTCGTCCAGCACCCTGACCTCGGCGCCGTCCTTCAGCCGCCCGTCGGAGCCGAAGTCGCGCCCGACCGCCAGCCGGACCCCGTCCACCGCGACCAGCCGCGACGCGAAGTTCCGCGGCGCCGCCTCGGCCCCGGCGTCCATGACCGCCGACACGTCCCAGTACCCGGCGGACACGAACCGCATCCGCTCGCGCTCCCGCTCGACCACGATCCGGGTCGCCACGGACTGCACGCGGCCCGCCGAGAGCTTCGGCATGACCTTCTTCCACAGCACGGGGCTGACCTCGTAGCCGTAGAGGCGGTCCAGGATGCGGCGGGTCTCCTGGGCGTCGACCAGGCTCTGGTCCAGGTCACGGGGGTTGGCGGCGGCCGCGCGGATCGCGGGCTCGGTGATCTCGTGGAACACCATCCGGCGCACGGGCACCTTGGGCTTCAGCGTGTCCAGCAGGTGCCAGGCGATGGCCTCGCCCTCGCGGTCGCCGTCCGTCGCCAGGTAGAGCTCGTCGGCGTCCTTGAGCAGCTCCTTCAGCTCGGCGACGGTCGCCTTCTTGTCCGGCGTGACCACGTAGAGCGGCTCGAACGCGTTGTCGACGTCGACGCCCAGCCGGGCCCAGGGCATGCCCTTGTACTTCGCGGGCACGTCGGCGGCGCCCCTGGGCAGGTCCCGGATGTGCCCCTTGGATGACTCCACGACGAAGTCCCGTCCGAGGTAAGACGCGATCTTGCGCGCCTTGGTGGGCGACTCGACGATCACCAACCGCCGGTTGCCCGCTCCCCCGTTTGTCCTCTTCGCCCGTGTCGATCCAGCCACGCCGTCCCGCTCTCTTCGAACACTGTGTCCCAACCCGCCAGTGTGCACTGTCCTTTGTCGCCGTTGGGCAGCCCTGGTCGGGACAGGGTGACACAACTGTGCCCCATCTTCCGCCAGGAGGACGCGCTACGCGGCCGGCCAGGTGCGCTCCGCAACGCCCCGAGGAGCCCGTCCGACCAGCTCAGCGAGCCGTTCGAGCCTCCTGCGACCAACCACACGAAGTGCGGGCCCGCCCGAGATCGTCGAGGGCAGCCCCGCCCACCCCAATGCTTTGCGCAGAGGTTCGTGCGTCTCCGGCGCATCGGCGTCGAGCCCCAGGAAATACCCGGACTCGATCCACCGACCGGCCGCCAGCGCCCACAAGCGGAGCACGCCGCCGTCAAGGGCGAAACCGGGTGGAACGACCTTCCGCCCCCCATCAAGCCACTGGGAGGCCAATCCGGTCAAATCAGTTCGAAAAGCGGTCGAGACGCGCAAACCACCGTCCCCGACCTCGACCCGGGCCTCAACCCCCCGCTCGGCCAACGCCGCCACGACGGTCCGCCCCCGAACCTCGGTGTCCACCCCCACCGAAACCCGAGCCGCCCGCCCCCGGGCGAACCCCAGCGCCTGACCGGGCCCGCACAACAGACCCGCCAGGTCACCGACACAAGGCTGGCGAGCCTCGGCCGAGAAGAAGGACAGTTGCCCCACGGCCAAGCAGCGTAGAACACACGTTCGACCCCCACCAGTCTCCGAAGGGCTGAACCACACCAGCCCCACCAGTCACAGGCCCCCGAACGCACAACTCACCGGCCCCGAACGTACGACTCACCGGACCTGAACGTACGACTCACCGGACCTGAACGTACGACTCACCGGCCCCGAACGTACGACTCGCGAGGTCTGAACGCATGACACGCGGGATCCGACCGGACGACTCGCGATGCCCGACCGGACAACTCGCGATGTCTGACCGGAGGACACGCGATGTCCGACCGGAGGACACGCGGGAGGAGCGGGACCGGCGGCGGCCGGCGGCCCCGATTTGACATGGGTTCGAGTGCCATAGGCTGGTCGGAGCCGGCAGGCTCGGCGGGACGCTCTTCCCCGCCGTGCCTGCCGGCTGCGGCCTGCCTCCGGTACTCGTAAGGGCCCCATGTCAAATCGAGGCCTTCGCAACCACCGGCGTTCGAAAACCCCGCCGAAACCAGCCGCCTGAGACCTCAGCTGCCCAGCGACTGGAGCATCTCCGTCATCTCCACGCACTGCGGGGCCTTCTTGAACGCCTCACCCAGCTCCGGGTCGTCCTGGAGCTTCTTCACCTGCTCCTGCAGCTTCGAGGGGTCGGCCTGGTCCCCACCCAGCTGCTCCAGCTTGGTGGCGAACTCGGGGTCGTTCGGGTCCAGCGCCGCCAACTCCTCGTTGACCTGCGTCAACGTCTCCCCGGAGTCGTTGAAGAACTTGACCACCTCGTCGTGCAGCTCCTGGGCGTCCGCCGACGGCGCGCCCATCTCCTCGAGCTTCTCGCCGGCGTCGGTCAGCGACTTGCCGGCCGGCCCGCTGTAGTCCAGCAGCGCCTTCTTCTGCACCGCCGGGTCCTCGGCGCCGCCTTCGAACATGGTCTTGAGCAGGTTCATCACGCCCTCGACCGTGGGCCCGATGCCCTCGCAGAACGTGCCGGCCCACTCCACCGGGTCGGCGTTGGCCGCCGCCGTGGTGGTGGTCGTCGCCGCCGTCGTCGAGCTCGAGCCCGATGCCGAAGACCCGCTGCCACCGCCGCAAGCGGCGGTCACCAAGGCCGCCGACAGCACACCGGCGACCGCAGCGCGGCGCTTCAGAGCACTCTTCACAATTGCCCCCAATAGGGTGAAGTTAGAGGCCGCAACCTACTACGCCCCCACACCGCGCTTACACGACACCTGCTACAGCCCGAGGGCATCGACCGAGGTATCGACCAAAGCATCGACCGAGCCCGCCGACACCGCCCGCCGCACAGGTACCCACGAACAGGCGCTCATGTAACCCAGGCCCCCACCTCACCCCAACGAGGTAGGCCTCTCACGTGGTCAGGCAGGTCTCACGTGGTCGGCGCGGCGCTCTCCGGCGGCGTCAACGTGCGCAACGACTGGCAGGCGTCGGCCTTCTCGGCAGCCGCCCCCAGCTCCGGCGACGCCTCCAACTGCTTCAGCGGCTCCACGAACGAGTCCAACCGCGTGATGGCCTCACCGGCGGCCTGCAACCCGCCCACCGGGTCGTTCGCGTCGGCCGCCTCCAGCGCCGCCTTCGCGTCACCGAAGTTCTTCGCGATGTCGGTGAATGTGACCGCCATCCGCTCGACCTGCTCGTCCCCACCCGCCACGGGCGAGGGCCCGACCTCCCTCAGCTGACCGGCCGTCCGGGTGAACGCGTCGGCCATCTGGCCCATGTACGCGGCCATGTCGGCCTTCAGCTTCGCCGGGTCGCCCCCGTCGAGCTGGGGCGGCGTCTTCGGGGTCGTCACGAACGCGGAAGCCGCCGTGCACACCTTGTCCATGTACGCCACCGCCGCCTCGTCCCCCGGCGACGCGGACGACGACGGCGCGGTGGAGTCACCCCCTGACCCGCACCCGGCAACCACCAGCACCGCGGCCACCAGCGGAACAAACCTCATCAGGGCACTCCCAACCTCTCGCCCCGGGGCTCCGGCTCTCGCCCCAGGGCTCCGGCTTCTCACTCACCCCCAGTCTGCCCCACCAACGCGAAAGGGGCGGGACGCCCACACCGGGCACCCCGCCCCTCGACCAACCGAACACCCAGCTCAACCGAGCACCCGGCTCAACCCAACACCAGGCTCACGCCGAGGTGGTGGCCTCCGCCGGCGCGTCCGCGATCGCCGTCCCGCGCCGCTTCGACACTACGACCGCCGCCACGATGACCACCGCGGCCACCCCCGCGATCGCGTACCGCACCCCGGCCGAGGCGTCCGCCCCCACCGAGTAGGTCACGATCGCCGGCGCGATCAGCACCGACACCAGGTTCATCACCTTGATCAGCGGGTTGATCGCCGGCCCGGCGGTGTCCTTGAACGGGTCGCCCACCGTGTCGCCGATGACGGTCGCCGCGTGCGCGTCCGACCCCTTGCCGCCGTGGTTGCCGTCCTCGACCAGCTTCTTCGCGTTGTCCCAGGCGCCACCGGAGTTGGCCAGGAACACCGCCATCAGCGTGCCCGTGGCGATCGCGCCCGCCAGGTACCCGGCCAGCGGCCCGACGCCCAGCCCGAACCCGACCGCGATCGGGGCCATGACCGCCAGCAACCCGGGGGTGGCCAGCTCGCGCAGCGAGTCGCGCGTGCAGATGTCCACGACCCTGCCGTACTCCGGCTTCACGGTCCCGTCCATGATCCCGGGGTTGTCCCGGAACTGCCGCCGCACCTCGAACACGATCGCACCGGCCGCCCGCGTCACCGCGTTCACGGCCAGGCCGGAGAACATGAACACCACGGCCGCGCCGATCACCACGCCGACCAGCACGTTCGGGTCGGACACCAGGTTGGAGAACGAGACCGGCACCTCGTCCAGCCCGACCGACACGTCGGCCAGCGCCTGCGAGATCGCGTCCTTGTAGGAGCCGAACAGCGCGGTCGCGGCCAGCACGGCCGTGGCGATCGCGATGCCCTTGGTGATGGCCTTGGTGGTGTTGCCCACCGCGTCCAGCTCGGTCAGGATCTGCGCGCCCTCGCCGTCCACGTCGCCGGACATCTCCGCGATGCCCTGCGCGTTGTCGGACACGGGGCCGAAGGTGTCCATGGCCACGATGACGCCCACCGTGGTCAGCAGGCCGCAGCCGGCCAGCGCCACCGCGAACAGCGCCACCACCACGGACCCGGACAGCAGGAACGCGCCGTAGACCGCGCCGCCGATGACCAGCGCCGTGTAGACGGCGGACTCGAAGCCGACCGAGATGCCCGACAGGATGACCGTCGCCGCGCCGGTCAGCGAGGTGCGCCCGACCTCCTTGACCGGCTTGTTCTCGGTGCCGGTGAAGTAGCCGGTCAGCCACAGGATGACGCCGGCCAGCACGATGCCGATGATGACGGCCACGGCCGCGATGAACTGCGGGTTGCCGCCGGTCGAGGCCACCGCCTCGGGCACGCCGTCCAGCGCCGCGAAGGACGAGGGCAGGTAGACGAACGCCGCCACCGTGCACAGCACCGCGGAGATGAGCGCCGAGATGTAGAACGAGCGGTTGATCGCCGACAGGCCGTTCTCGCCGACGCGCGCCCTCGTGATGTAGACGCCGATGACCGCGGTGAACACGCCGATCGCGGGCACGATCAGCGGGAACAGCAAACCCTGCGCGCCGAACGCGGCCGTGCCCAGGATCAGCGACGCCACCAGCGTCACCGCGTAGGACTCGAACAGGTCGGCCGCCATGCCCGCGCAGTCGCCGACGTTGTCGCCCACGTTGTCCGCGATGGTCGCGGCGTTGCGCG
Source organism: Actinosynnema sp. NPDC059797 (assembly GCF_042732085.1). NCBI lineage: Bacteria > Bacillati > Actinomycetota > Actinomycetes > Pseudonocardiales > Pseudonocardiaceae > Actinosynnema > Actinosynnema sp. NPDC059797. The sequence continues at coordinate 54,109 of NZ_JBHWIE010000003.1, read as the reverse complement.
GGTCGTCCTCGGGGATGTTCTGCTCGACCTTGCCGACCAGGTCGGCGCCGACGTCGGCGGCCTTGGTGAAGATGCCGCCGCCGACCCGCATGAACATGGCGAGCAGCGCCGCGCCGAAGCCGAAGCCCTCCAGCACCTTCGGCGCCTGGCCGGCGTAGACCAGCACGACCACCGCCGCGCCGAACAGGCCGAGGCCGACGGTGAACATGCCGACCACGCCACCGGTGCGGAACGCGACCCGCATGGCCTTCTCACGGCCGCCCGCTTCCTTGGCCGCGGCGGCGACGCGCACGTTCGCGCGAGTCGACAGCCACATGCCGAGGTAGCCGATGATCGCCGAGAACACGGCGCCGACGATGAAGAACAGCGACCTGCCGATGCGTTCCCCGATGTCTTCGGCGGGGAGCGCGAACAGCAGCACGAACACGACGACCACGAAGATGCCGAGCGTGCGGAACTGCCGGTTGAGGTAGGCCGCCGCGCCCTCTTGGACCGCCTTGGCGATGTCCTGCATCTTCGGGGTGCCCTGGCCCGCGGCCAGCACCTCCCGGAGCAGCACGTACCCGACGGCCAGGGCGGCCAGCGCGACCACGGCGACCACGGCGACGAGGCCGCGATCACCCCCGGAGAGCTCCAAGCCCTCCGCGAGGAATTGCCGGGACATCCGTCCTCCTGGTGAGTTTTTCTGGCCCGATGAGGGCCATCGCGCTGATGTGAGGCCGGTCACTTTCATGACTGTCGCCCTCGTCACAACGTGATGCATCCCTCATTGGATGCGATAGCGGCGGAGTCTATTCATAGCGCGCAACAGGGCAACGGCGCGCGTCGATCCGTACACACACCGTTATCCACACAGGAAGCGAAGCGCCCCCGCGAAGTACCCGAACACCCTGTGAACACACCACGCAAAACCGGCCACCACCACGCGAATCCCGCACCGGCCGGCCCACTCCGAACCGCACTCCCGACCACCCCCGGACCCACTCACCACCCCGCCCCTTCCTCACTCCCCCGAGTGCGCTATGACCACCCGGAACACCGGTGTGCGAAGCTGCCGGGCGTGGCGGAGCAGGGACGTCGTTTGCTGGACCGGGTCCTCGCCGGCGTGCCGACCGGGGAATCGCCGCTGACGCACACCGAAGACCTGCCGCCCCGCCCCGCCAGGCACGCGCCGTGGCCGTCCTGGGTGCCGGAGGCCGTCACGTCCGCCCTGGTCGAGCGGGGTGTGACCCAGCCGTGGCGGCACCAGGTCGAGGCCGCCGACCGCGCGTGGGCCGGCGAGCACGTCGTGGTCGCGACCGGCACCGCGTCGGGCAAGTCGCTGGCCTACCAGCTCCCGGTGCTCAGCGTGCTGACGACCGACCCGAAGGCGACCGCCCTCTACCTGTCCCCCACCAAGGCGCTCGGCGCGGACCAGCTGCGGTCGGTGGAGGAACTACGGGTTCCCGGTGTGCGCGCGGCGTCGTTCGACGGCGACACGCCCATCGCCGAGCGCGATTGGGTGAGGGCGCACGCGAACTGGGTGTTCAGCAACCCCGACATGCTGCACCGCGGCGTGCTACCCAACCACGCCCGGTGGATCCGGTTCCTGCGCCGGCTGACCTGCGTGGTGGTCGACGAGTGCCACACCTACCGCGGGGTCTTCGGCTCGCACGTGGCGCTGCTGCTGCGCCGGCTGCGCCGGGTGGCCGCGCGGTACGGCGCGAACCCGACCTTCGTGCTCGCCTCGGCCACGGTCGCGGACCCGGCCGCGTCGGCGCGGGCGCTGCTCGGCGTGGACGTCGCCGCCGTCACCGAGGACGGCTCGCCGCGCGCCGGCCGCACGGTCGCCCTGTGGGAACCGCCGCTGCTCGACGACCTCGAAGGCGAGAACGGTGCGCCGGTGCGCCGGTCGGCGGGCGCGGAGACGTCGCGCATCCTGGCCGACCTGACCGTGGAGGGCGCCCGCTCGCTGGCGTTCGTGCGCTCCCGCGTCGGCGCCGAGCTGACCGCGATCGGCGCGCGGCGCCTGCTGTCGGAGGTCGACCCGGAGCTGGCGGGCCGGGTCGCCGCCTACCGCGGCGGTTACCTGCCGGAGGAGCGGCGGGCGCTGGAGCGGGCGGTGTCGTCGGGCGAGCTGCTGGGGCTGGCCACCACGAACGCCCTGGAGCTGGGCGTGGACATCGTCGGCCTGGACGCCGTCGTGGTGGCGGGCTTCCCGGGCACGCTGGCCTCGTTCTGGCAGCAGGCGGGCCGCGCCGGCCGGACCGGCGACTCGGACGCCCTGGTCGTGTTCGTGGCCCGGGACGACCCGCTGGACACCTACCTGGTCCACAACCCGTCCGCCGTGCTGCACAAGCCGGTCGAGGCCACGGTCCTGGACCCGACGAACCCGTACGTCCTCGCGCCGCACCTCGCGTGCGCCGCGGCGGAGCTGCCCCTCACCCCGGAGTCGCTGGCGGACTTCGGCGGCGACGCGGCGCTCGCGGTCGTCGAGGGCCTGACGGCCGACCGCGTCCTGCGCAAACGGCCCAACGGCTGGTACTGGACGTCGCACGACCGGCCGCACGCCGACGTCGACATCCGGGGTTCCGGCGGCGAGCAGGTCGTGGTGGTGGAGGCGGACTCGGGCCGGATGCTCGGCACGGTGGACCCCGGCTCGGCGCACTGGACGGTGCACCCCGGCGCGGTCTACCTGCACCAGGGCGAGTCGTACGTGGTGGACCAGCTGGACCTGGAGACCGGCATCGCGCTCGTGCGCGCGGAGCGGCCCGAGTGGTCGACCACCGCGCGGGACACCAAGGACATCTCGGTGGTGCGGGTGCTGGAGGAGCGCGAGTTCCCGGGGGTGCGGGTGTGCCTGGGCGAGGTCGAGGTGACCTCGCAGGTGGTCGGCTACCTGCGGAAGCTGCCGTCCGGCCAGGTGCTCGACTCGGTGCCGCTGGACCTGCCGCCGCAGACGCTGGTGACGCGGGCGGTCTGGTACTCGGTGTCGGCCGGGTTGTTGGGCAGTGCGCCGGGGGGCGCCGGTCTGGCTCCGGCGCTCGTCCCCGGCGCACTGCACGCCGCCGAACACGCGGCGATCGGCCTGCTACCGCTCTTCGCGACCTGCGACCGCTGGGACATCGGTGGTGTCTCGACCGCTCTGCACCAGGACACCGGGGAGGCGACGGTGTTCGTGCACGACGGTCATCCGGGCGGTGCCGGGTTCGCCGACCGCGGTTTCGACGCGGTCGTCCCGTGGTTGGTCGCTACTAGGGAGGCCATCGCTGCTTGCGCGTGTCCGGCCGGGTGCCCGTCCTGCGTTCAGTCGCCGAAGTGCGGGAATGGCAACGATCCGCTGGACAAGGCGGGCGGGGTGGCCGTGCTGGACGTCGTGATCGGGGCGGTCGGGGTAGACCCCGGCGACGTCCGGCACGGCCACGGTGATCACGACCGGTCGGCGGCGACCAGGTCGTAGCTCGGCGCGCTCAGCAGTGCCTCGTGCACGACGCTCGCGTGCGGCAGCTGCCAGGCGCAGATCTGGGGCTTGACCCGCCAGTGGACGACGCCGTGGTGGGCCGGGCTCGGGGGCAGCGGGACGTACTCGCCCTGGGCGCGGTGCGTGACGCCGGGGTCGGCGATCAGCGCGCCGCCGGAGGCGACGAGGAACATCCAGCGCCCGGAGGGCGTGGCCACGATCGGGACGGGGATCCCGGTGGCGCGCAGGGCGACCGCCGCCCGGCGACCGAGGTCGGCGTCGACCTCGACGGCGTCCACGCCGTGCCCGGTGGCCAGCAGGATGCTGTAGGACCGGCCGGTCCACCAGGTGGCGACCTGGTCCGCGCGGGTGCCGATGCGGTCCTGCCAGTCGTCGTGGACGGGCACCGGGCCCAGGTCCTCGACGCCGTCGCGCCCGGCCCACCGCTCACCCGCCGGATAGGTGCCCGGCAGCACAGACCACCCGTGCCACGCGAGGTTGACCGCCTCCGCGCGCAGCTCGATGCGGAAGGCCCCGCGCCAGCTATCCGACCACTCCATCGTCCGTTCGCCTCCTGTGAGCCCGCGACACCGCGTCTGGTGTTCCTCGACACCGCGTCGGTGTCGCCACTTGAACTAACGACATGACCGGCGGTTCTGGTAACCGCCAGTCGACAACTGGTCGATTCGGCACGGCGAGCGAAACAACAGCGGACGAGCGGCAGAACAGCGCGGGAACCGCCCACGGACCGCGAGGCCGCGAATCTGCGGCCCGGTGTGCCCGTTCACCGCCGACGAACGACCGCTCGTCGCGTGGGCAGGGGTTCATCCTTCAGCCGGACCTGCCCGCGCCCGCGCGCTCGGCGCGCCGAACAGCGGAGCACCGCCGAAAAGCCGAGCCCCACCACCCACCGACGGCTCGCCGACCACCAGGACGCTCACCTCCCACCCGTCCACCTCGCACCCGGCCAACCGACCGCCCATCCGCCCGACCACCAACTCGGCCCGCCCGCAAGCGGCACGGACCCCGGACACCAGGTGCCCGGCGGCGGCCAGCGCCGCGAGGTCGGCGGCGGCGGCCACCCGGTGCCGATCCACCACCGCCGCCCCGACGTGCACCCCGACCAGGACGAGCCCGAACCACACCCCCGCCACCGCGACCGCGAGGACCGAAGCCGTCCCGCGGTCGTCACCGACCCACCACCTCCGCACCCCGCTCACCCGCCACCCCCGGCTCCACGACCGCGTACGCGCGGGCGCGCAACTCCACGCCCAACCGCGCCACGACGACCTCGACCCACACCCCGTCGCCCTCCCGCCGAACCGCCACCCGCGCACCTGCCGGGGCGATCGCCTCCACCACACCGCCGACGCGCCCCTCCTCCCCGCGAGCGACGAGCCGAGCCGCCTCCCGGGCCGCATCGGTGCACCGGAGCTGCCCGACGACCGCCATCACCGCCGTCGCGCCGAGCACGAGCACGACGACCAACCCGCACATCGCGACCGCCGCCTCGACGGTCACCGCACCCCGGTCCCCGCGCGGCAACCACCACCACCGCGACCACCACCGCGAGCGCAGCAGCCACCACCGCGAGCACCACCGCGACTCCGACCGCGACCGCCACCACGAGCGCGAACACCACCGCCGCGACTGCGACCGCCACCGCAGCCGACCTCTCGGCACCGGCGAGCCGGGCCATGGCCTCCCCGCTCCTCCGACCTGTGGCCCGCCGCTCGCCGCAGCGCGCCCACCGCCCCCTACCGCCGGCAGGACGGGCCGGCCTGGAATCGGTCGGGCGGGGATCGGCCCGACTGGGATCGGCCCGACTGGGATCGGCCCGGCACGGATCCGGTCGAGTCGTCGCTCCTCCCGGCGCTCCCCTCCAACAGCCGGGGTCCCCCGATCCGCCGCGCAGCCGGTCCTCATGCGTTCACCTCGAAGGCTCGTTCCAGCATTCCCTGGACCAGCCCGACCACCCAGTCACCCTTCAAAGCGACCAGCAGGACCGTGGCCAGTGCCGCGGCGGCGAGCAGGCAGAGCGAGTACTCCACCGTCACCGTTCCCCTGTCGTCCCACAACATCGTCGTCCTCCATCCACAATGGACAATCTCCGTCACTCGCCCACGTCACTCGCCCACTCCATCGAGCAGCCCCATCACCACCGGCAGCACCCCGAGGCACAGGAAGGCGGGCAGGAAGCACAGCGCCAGCGGTCCCGCGACCAGGACCGCCGCCCGTTGGGCGCGGGCCTCGGCCTGGTCGGACACCTTCGCCCGCGCCTCGGCGGCGAGGTCCGCTGCCGCGCTCGCCAGGGCCGCGCCGGAGCGAGCCGTGCGGCGGGCCGCCCGTGCCAGCGGTGCGACGTCGGGGTGGCCCAGGGCCTTGGCCCACGCCGTCACCGGGTCCGCGCCCAGGGCGAGGAGGTCGCCGACCTCGCGCAGGCGTTCGGCCGGACCGGGCGGCACGCCTGACCGCACGGCGTGCACGGCCCTGGCCACGGGCAGCCCCGCCCGGAGCGCCGCGGCGAGCAGGTCCCACGTGGCCGCCGCCGCGAGCGGGTCCGGTGGGACGGGTTTCAGCGCGCGCGGGCGGGCGCGGGGTGGTTTGAGCCTCGACGCGGCCTTCCGGGGCGGCGGGAACACGAGCAGCGCCAAGGCGAGCAGGAACAGGCTCATGCGACCACCTGCCCGGTCAGCCGGCCGCTCCAGCGCAGACCCGCGCAGATCAGCAGCACCCCGACGACGAGGAGCGCCTGCCCCGCCGCGCTACCGGTCAGCACCGAGAGCGGCCCCGCGCCGGTCAGCTCACCCAGCAGGACGCCCAGCAGCGGCAGACCGGCCAGGACGGCGGCGCTGGTGCGCGGCCCCGCCATGCGGGCCTGGACCTGCCTGGTGAACGTCACGCGCCGGTCCAGGTCCCGGCGAACCGCCTCCAGCACGTCGGCCAGCGGCACGCCGTGGTCCACGGCCAACCGCCACGCCCGCGCCAGGTGACGGGCATCGGGGAAGTCCGCCAGCGCCACCTCCACGTCCCCACCCCGGGCGGACGCGGCGGCGATGGCGCGCAAGACCTCGGTGGCGGGCGGCTCCGAGTCCTCGGCGGCGCAGGCGGCCGCCCCGGCCGGGTGCGCACCCGTGCGCAACTCGGCCGCGAAGGCTTTCAGGCCCTCGGCCAGCGCGGCGGAAGCCCGGAGCCGCACGTGCCGGCGCGCCGTCTCGCGGCGGTAGTGCCAAGCGGTGGCCGCCAACAACGCGCCCGCGATCGCACCCCCGACCCCAGCGAGAAGACCAACGACCGCCCCCGCCACCACCACGACCGGCTGACCGGGCGTCGGAAGGCGCCGGCGGCGAGTCGGCCGCCCCCGGAGCAGCGCCAACCGCCGCCTCGCTGATGGTGATGGGTAAACCAGGACCGCAGCGGCCAGCAACAGCAACAGCAAGCTCATGGCGCACCCGCCTCGGACCTCGCCCCGACCGCGGCTCCGGCAGCTCCGGCAGCTCCGGCAGCTCCGGCGGCTCCGGCGGCTCCGGCGGCTCCGGCGGCTCCGGCGGCTCCGGCGGCTCCGGGCGACGGTGCCCCACCGGATCGCAACGCCACACCGGGCGGTGATGCCCTGCTGCTCAGCAGTGGCGTGCCGGTCGGCAGCCCCCTACTCGCCGGGGGCGTCGATCCGGCCGGTGGTGTTCGGCCAGCTGGTGATGTTCGGCCGGCCGGTGGCTTCGTCGAGTGCGGTTTCGGCCAGTTCACCAGGCTCCTCAGGGTGGCGGCAGCCTCGTGCCAGCCGGTGTCGCGGCGCCAGGCCGGCTCGACTGCCAGGTCTCCGTCACGGCGGTGCAGCACGCCGATCTCCGCGAGGTGCCGGGTGCCGTCCGTCGCGCGGCGCACGTGGAGCACGACCTTGACCGCTGCGGCCAGTTGGCTGTGCAGCGCGTGCCGGTCCAGGCCGCCGAGGGCTGCCAGCGCCTCCAGCCTGGCGGGGACCTCGGCCGGTGAGTTGGCGTGCAGGGTGCCCGCCCCGCCGTCGTGGCCGGTGTTGAGGGCGGACAGGAGGTCGCACACCTCCGGGCCGCGCACCTCTCCCACGACGATCCGGTCCGGGCGCATCCGCAGTGCCTGACGGACCAGGTCGCGCATCGTCACCTCGCCCGCGCCCTCGATGTTCGGGCCCCGGGCCAGCAGGCGGACGAACTGCGGGTGGCCGGGCTCGAGTTCGCCGGCGTCTTCCACGCAGACCAGGCGTTCGTGGTGCGGCACGCAGCCGAGGAGGGCGGCGAGCAGGGTGGTCTTGCCCGAGCCCGTTCCGCCGACCACGAGGAACGCCTGCCTGCTCACCACGATCGCCCGGAGCAGTTCGGCGATCTCGGGGCTGAACGTGCCCTTCGCGCCCAGGGTCGCCAGGTCGTGCGCTGCCGGGCGGAGGACGCGCAGCGACAGGCAGGTGGTTGGCGTGATGGGCGGCAGCACCGCGTGCAGCCGGACCGAGCCGGGCAGCCAGCCGTCCACGTACGGCGCGGCGTCGTCCAGCCGGCGGCCCGCCGCCACCGCCAGCCGCTGGGCGAGCCTGCGGACGGAGGGCTCGTCGGGGAACGTGACGCCGGTGCGGCGCAGCCCCTCGACGCCGTCCACCCACACCTGGTCGGGTGCGGTGACCAGGACGTCGGTGGTGCCCGGGTCGCGCAGGAGCGGTTCCAGCGGGCCTGCGCCGACGAACTCCTGCCGCAGCACGGCGAGCGCCCGCCGGACGTCCTCGTCGCCGAGCACGCCGCCCGCCTCGCCGCGCACCGCCGCCGCGACGGAGGCGGAGGTGAGGTCGGCGGGGCCGTTGGCCAGGCGTTGGCGGACGCGTTCCACCAGGTCAGCCATGATCCGCTCCCGAGGGGTGGTTTCGTTGCGACACAACGGAAACGCCGTTATCAACCGGAAGGGCGGGGAGGGCTTTGCGCCGGGAACGCGTCGGTGGGGCGGACGCGGCACCGTGCGGCGGAACGCCGCTGCCGGCCGGATCACCGGCCAGGGCCGAACGCGCCGGCGGGGCGCACGCACCTCCCTGTGGCGGCACGCCATTGCCGGCCAGCTCGTCAGCCAGGTCCCCGGCCCGGCCGTCAGCCAGGCCATCAGCCAAGTCGCGGGCCCGGCCGTCAACCAAGTCACCGGCCAAGCCGTCGGCCAAGTCACCGGCCAAGCCGTCGGCCAAGTCACCGGCAAAGCCGTCGGCCAGGCCGTCAACCAAGTCGTCGGCCTGGTCCTCGGCGAAGGCCGTGCGCCGCGAACGCGTCGGTGGGGCGAAGGCAGTGCCGTGCGGTGAAACGGCGTTGTCCGGTGTAGACCGGCCGAACACCGTTGGGCGCACGAGCCGTGCGAAGCGGTCCTCTATCGGGGCCCGGGAGAACGGCGGCACCGCGAACCCCTCGTCCGGCGGCACGTGCGGGCGGCAGGTGCGGAAACCCGGGCGCGGGCGGTGCAGGGGGTGCCGCACCACGGCCGGCCCTCGGTCAGCAGGCATCGAGCACCGCCAGGACCTCGCGGGCCGCCTTCGCCAGCGGTCCCCGCCCGGCACCCGGGACGCGGCCCTCGTCCAGGGCGGTCGCCAACCCCGGCTCGGAGCGCATGGCGGTGAGCAGCGGCAGGTCCACCGCGTCCGCCACCTCCGCCGGTGACAGGCCGCCGGGCGCCGGGCCGCGCACCACCGCGCGCAACTGCACGCCGCGCGCCGCCACCTGCTCCACCAGCCCCTTGGCGGCCATGCACGCCTTCACGTCGGCCGGCACCACGAGGACCGCCAGGTCGGCCCGGTCCAGCGCCGCGCACGCGGCCCCGGTGAGCCGGCGCGGCACGTCGCACACGACCGTCCCGCCGGCGCGCCGGCCCGCCTCGACCACCGCCGCCACGGCCTCCGGCGCGGGGTCGGGGCCGGTCCTGCCACAGGACAGCACGGACAGCCTGCCCCGCCCGCGTTCGCGCCCCGGCAGCGCCGAGTGCAGGGCCGCCGCCGGCACCCGCCCCTCCTTGAGCTGCAACGTGGTCCAGCGCAGGCCGTCCTGCCGCTCCGCGCCCAGCAGCAGGTCGAGCCCGCCGCCGAGCGGGTCGCAATCGACGAGCAGGGCACGGCCGCCGGCGGCCAGCACGGCCTGGCCCACCGCGACCGCCAGCACGGACGCGCCCGCACCGCCCCGCGCGCCCACCACGGCCAGCACCTTGCCGTCGCCCACCGAGCCCTCGACCGCGTCGGCCAGCGCCGCCCCCAACCCGACCACGCCGTCGGGCAGCTCGAACACCTGCTCCGCGCCCAGGGCCAGGGCGCACCGCCACGTCGCCGGACCCGGTGGACCGGTGCTCACCACGAACACGCCCGGTCTGCGCGGCAGCTCGCCGGCCGCGCACGCGGCCACCGCGGCCTCGTCCAGCACCACCGCGGGCGCGCCGGCCCACCGGCCGCGCAGCTCGCCCACGTCGACCACCCGCTCCAGCTCGCAGCCCGCCACCGCCGCCGCGTGCAGCACCTCGTCGACCAACACCGCGTCGGCCACCAAGGCCACCGGTCGCTCCATCGCCCCTCCCGGCACGAGTCGTGGATCTTCGGGTGCCACGGTCTCGGGCGGTGAGGAAGGACACAACGGAGCAAGATCAAGATGTGGACAACCGGACGGCCTGTGGACAAGTCACCCGGACTCGCGCGGCGCGCCCCGACAGACGCGAAAAAGCTTCAAAAGCCGATGGAAACCGCCGCGAACGCGTTCGGCGGTCCGGAAGGGAACCCCGGGAACCGACCCCGGACATGGGACGACCCCCGCCAGGGGGGAGGGACGGGGGTCGTCGATGGTTCAGTCCCGGGGGGTCGGACTGAACCCGTCCGGTCGAGCCGGACCCGTCTACTGTATCCCCCTGGGGCAGGGTCTTGTGTGTCTTCCGTTAGAGGGACACCGAAAATTCGGTGGACCGCACATTCAGTTCGTAAAATGACGAACGACCATCGGCGGGCCCGCACCGCCACCCGGCCTAAGCTGGACCGGTGACCGATCGCGCCACCGAAGGCAGTCGCGTCGCCGCGTTCTTCGACTTGGACAAGACGGTCATCGCCAAGTCGAGCACGCTGGCGTTCAGCCGCCCCTTCTTCCAAGAGGGCCTCATCAACCGGCGTGCGGTGCTCAAGAGCGCCTACGCGCAGTTCGTCTTCATGCTGGCCGGCGCCGACGCCGACCAGATGGACCGGATGCGCTCGCACATCACCGCGCTCTGCGAGGGCTGGGACGTCGGGCAGGTTCGCTCGATCGTGGAAGAGACGCTGCACGACATCGTCGATCCCCTGGTCTACAAGGAGGCCACGCAGCTCATCGGCGAGCACAAGGAGCAGGACCACGACGTCGTCGTCGTGTCCGCCTCCGGCGAGGAGCTGGTCGCGCCCATCTCGACCATGGTCGGCGCGACGCGCAGCGTGGGCACCCGGATGGTCGTCAGCGAGGGCCGCTACTCGGGCGAGGTCGGCTTCTACTGCGCGGGCGAGAACAAGGCCATCGCGATCAAGCAGCTCGCCGACCAGCACGACTACGACCTGTCCCGCTGCTACGCCTACTCGGACTCGATCAGCGACCTGCCGCTGCTGGAGGCGGTCGGCCACCCCACCGCGGTCAACCCGGACCGCGCGCTGCGCAAGGTCGCGGCGCAGCGCGGGTGGCCCGTGCTGACCTTCTCCGACCCGGTCTCGCTGCGCGCGCGCATCCCGCGCCCGTCGGGCACGGCGGTCGCGGTGACGGCCCTCGGCCTCGGCGCGGCGACGGCGGCCGGCGTGGCGTGGTACGGCCTGCGCCGCCGTCGCCGGAGCTGATTCACCCCGGGTCCGCCCCGGACAGCGGTACCCGACCCGGCGCGCGAGCGGGAATCCCTGCGCCGGCGGGAAAACCGCTACGCAACGTCGCTTGAACGGTGCACCCCATCGAGCTCTTGCTGTGACGCCGAACACGGATTACAAAGGAAGTGCGGACCTCGGGTCGGCCAGGGGCGAAGCGGAGGAGAAGCCTCGCCCACCCCGGCAGAGCTCCGTGCGCGGACTTCGAGACACCCACGCGCAGCACGCCGCGGGAGGCTTGTCGTCTAGGGCCTGCGTACCGGGACGCCGGACGCCGAGGCCAGGTCGGTACGACACGATTTGCACGCTTGGTAACTCGACAGTCCGCGCCGCGGCGGTGGGCCCCTCTTCGGAGGGGCCCACCGTCTGTTTGTGCCCTGGGAACCCCACCAACTTCGCCCGATCGAGTGGCTGCGCACGACGCGGTCTTGTCGGTGCCCCGCAGGACAATTCCCACGCCGAGCGACCCGTTGACCCGTCCCTGTGACGTGGGTAACTTGCCAAACGTCGCCGTTAGTGGTGGATGATTCCCAGTGGGGAGGCCGAAGTGCTCCGTCCGCTCTTCGCCGCCGTCGTGGTCGCGGCCTCCGCCGCGTCCGCGCCGGCCGGCGCGACCCCCGCCGCCCCGGACCGGACCGACCGCGCCCTCGGCGCCGCCGCCCTGGTCCGCGGCATGACGCTGGAGCAGAAGGTCGGCCAGCTGTTCGTCACCTACGTGCACGGCCAGTCGGCCGACGAGGCCCACCCCGGCAACCTGCGCGACTTCGGCGTGGCCACCCCCGCCGAGGTGGTGGCGAAGTTCCAGCCGGGCGGCGTCGTCTACTTCAACAACTCCAGCTACGACAACATCGACACCCCGCGCCAGGTCGCCGCCCTCTCCAACGGCCTCCAGGCGGCCGCCCGCACCCCGCTGACCATCGCCACGGACCAGGAGATGGGCATCGTCACCCGCATCGGCGCGCCCGCCACCCAGTTCCCCGGCAACATGGCGCTCGGCGCGGGCCGCAGCGCGCGGGACGCCGAGCGCGCCGCCCGCATCACCGCCCGCGAGCTGCGCGCGATGGGCGTCAACCAGGACTTCGCGCCGGACGCGGACGTCAACTCCAACCCCGCCAACCCGGTCATCGGCGTGCGCTCGTACTCCAGCGACCCGGCGCTCACCGCCGAGCTGACCGCCGCCCAGGTGCGCGGTTACCAGCAGCACCCGCTGTCCCCGCACTCGGTCAGCGCCACCGCCAAGCACTTCCCCGGCCACGGCGACACCGCCGAGGACAGCCACACCAGCCTGCCCGTGGTCGACCGCACCCCCGAGCAGTGGCGCGCCCTGGACGCCCCGCCGTTCGAGGCCGCCATCGCCGCGGGCGTCGACTCGATCATGACCGCGCACATCCGGGTGCCCGGGATCGACCCGTCGGGCGAGCCGGCGACGCTGTCCAAGCCCGCCATCGACCTGCTCCGCGAGGACCTGGGCTACGACGGCGTGGTCATCACCGACTCCCTGGCCATGGCGGGCGTCCGCCAACTGCACCCCGACGCCGAGATCCCCGTGCTGGCGCTGAAGGCGGGTGTCGACCAGCTGCTCATGCCCGTGGACCTCGGCGAGGCGGTCGGCAGCGTGGTCGCGGCGGTGCGCGCCGGCGAGCTGACCGAGGAGCGCATCGACCGGAGCGTGCTGCGGGTGCTGCGGATGAAGCTGCTGCGCGGCGTGCTCACCGGCCCGCCGACCAGCCAGGCGCGGGTCGACTCGACCGTGGGCGCGCCGGCGCACCTGGCGGCCGCGCGGGAGATCACCGACCGCACCACCACCGCCGTGCGCAACGACGCCGGCGTGCTGCCCCTGGCGACCCGCCCGACCGCGCCGCTGGTCACCGGCTGGGGCGAGACGACGACCCGCACCCTGGCCTCGGTGCTGGGCGGCACCGCGCTGCCCACCGGCGCCGCGCCGACGGACGCGCAGGTCGCCGCCGCGGTGCGCGCCGCGGGCGACGCCGACCTGGTCGTGGTGCTCACCAACGCGCTGTCCCGGCAACCCGCGCAGCGGGCCCTGGTGACCGCGCTGCTGGCGACCGGCAAACCCGTGGTCGCGGTGGCCGTGCAGAACCCGTACGACGTGGCGCACACCGACGCGCCGACGTGGCTCGCCACCTACTCCTACGGCGCCGTCGCGATGGAATCACTCGCCCGTGTGATCACCGGCGAGGTCCGGCCCGGCGGCAGGCTCCCGGTGGCCGTGCCGGGACCGAGGCCGTACCCCTTCGGCCACGGCCTGGGCTGGTGAGGCCGGTGGACCGCAGGCACTTCCTCGCGGCGGGGGCGGGCGCGCTCGCCGTGCCCGCGCTCGGCGCTCCCGGTGACGGCGCTCCCGGGGACGGCCGCGGGCCGGCCCGACCGCACCGGGTCGAGACCGGCGCGGAGCTGCTGGCCGCGCGCGGCTGGGAGCGGTTCGCCGGTCGCCGGGTCGGCGTGGTCACCAACCCGACCGGCGTGCTCCGCGACCACACCCACGTCGTCGACTCCATGGTCGCCGCCGGTCGCCCGCCCGTGGCCGCGTTCGGCCCGGAGCACGGCTTCCGCGGCACGGCCCAGGCCGGCGGCTCGGAGGGCGACTACCTGGACCCGCGCACCGGCATCCCGGTCTACGACGCGTACGGCGCGAACGCCGCCAAGCTCGCCGGCATGGTCGCCAAGGCCGGCGTCGACACGGTCGTGTTCGACATCGCGGACGTGGGCGCGCGCTTCTACACCTACATCTGGACCATGTACACGGCCATGCAGGCCGCCGCGGCCACCGGCGCCGAGTTCGTCGTGCTCGACCGCCCCAACCCGGTCGGCGGCACGGCCCGCGGCCCCCAGCTCGACCCCGCGCACGCCACGGGCGTCGGCCGCAAACCGGTGGTCCAGCAGCACGGCATGACCGTCGGCGAGCTGGCGCTGCTGTTCAACGCCGAGTTCCTGCCCGACGACGGCGGTCGCGTCGAAAGCCTCGACGTGGTGGAGGTGCGGGGCTGGCGCCGCGACGACCTGGACACGGGCGTGCCGTGGGTCGCGCCGAGCCCGAACATGCCCACGCGCGACACGGCGCTGGTCTACCCGGGCACGTGCCTGTTCGAGGGCCTGGTGTTCTCCGAGGGCCGCGGCACCACGCGCCCGTTCGAGACCATCGGCGCGCCGGGCCTGGACTGGCGGTGGGCCGAGGACCTGAACGCGCTGGACCTGCCCGGCGTCCGGTTCCGCGAGGCCTACTTCACGCCGACGTTCCACAAGTTCGCCAACCAGCTGTGCGGCGGGGTGGCCCTGCACCTCACCGACGCGAGCCGGTTCGACGCGCCGCGCACCGCCGTGGCCATGATCGTCACGGCCAGGTCCCGCTACCCCGACCGGTTCGCCTGGCGGCCGGACAACTGGATCGACAAGCTCAGCGGCTCCGACCGGCTGCGCCGCATGGTCGACGCGGGCGCGGGCGCCGACGAGGTGGTCGGGGCCTGGCAGGACGAGCTGGCCGCGTTCGAGCGCACCCGAAGGCCCCACCTGCGCTACCGGTAGATGGAGGAGCGATGCGCGTCCCCGCCCTGCTGATCGCCACCACCCTGCTGACGGGCGTGCCCGCGCACGCCGCCGGCGGCCGCGAGGCCCGGTTCGACCGGCCGCACGAGGGCTGGTCGAACAGCGTGCTGCGAACGGGTACCCCGGAGCGCGTGGGACTCGACCCGGCTCCGCTGGCCGACGCGGTGGCGCAGGTGGAGCGCTACACGCGGGCCGACGCGAGCGGCCACCCGCTGTTCTCCGGCGCGGTCACGCTGTACGCGCACGAGGGCGCGGTGGTCACGCACGAGCCGACGGGGTGGGCGGTCCGCTACGCCGACGCGACCACCGAGCTGCCCGAGGACCAGCGGGTGCCGATGACCCGCGACACGATCTTCGACCTCGCGTCGATCTCGAAGCTGTTCACCTCGATCGTGGTCATGCGCCAACACGAACGGGGGAAATTCGAGCTGGACGACCCGGTCGCCCGCCACCTGCCGGAGTTCGGCGTCAACGGCAAGGCCGACATCACCGTCCGGCAGCTGCTCACGCACACCTCGGGCCTGGTGGCGTGGCTGCCGCTGTGGTCGCGGTACCCGGACGTGCCGTCGCGGCTGAAGGCCGTGATGGACGCGACGCCGGTCAACCCGCCCGGCACGAAATACCTGTACTCCGACCTCAACCTGATCACGCTCGGCGTGCTGGCCGAGAAGTGGTCGGGACGGGCGCTGGACGACCTGGTCCGCGAGGACATCACCGCGCCGCTGGGCCTCAGGGACACCGGCTACAATCCCCCGGCGAGCAAGCTCGACCGCATCGCCGCCACCGAGCACCAGGCCGGCCGGGGCGTGGTCAGGGGCGTGGTGCACGACGAGAACGCCTGGTCGCTGGGCGGCGTCGCGGGTCACGCGGGCGTGTTCTCCACGGCGCGCGAGCTGGCCGTGCTCGGCCAGGCGATCCTCAACGGCGGCCACCACGCGGGCAGGCGGATCCTGCGCGAGGAGACCGTCGAGCTGATGCTCACCGACTTCAACCAGGGCTTCCCCGGCAACTCCCACGGCCTGGGCTTCGAGCTGGACCAGCGCTGGTACATGGGCGCGCTGACCTCGCCGCGGTCCGCCGGGCACACCGGGTTCACCGGCACCACGCTGGTGCTCGACCCGCTGTCCCGGTCGATCGCGATCCTGCTGACCAACCGCGTGCACCCCACCCGGGACTGGGGCTCGATCAACCCGGCGCGGCGCGCGGTGGCCGACGGGCTGGCGCGGGCGCTGGCCGTGGAGCCGCGGCGCGGGACCGCGTGGACGCCGGAGGTCGACGGCGCCGTGCTGAGCACCCGCGACCTCGGGCGGCAGGCCGGTGAGCAGCGGTTGTCGTTCTCCGCGTTCGTCGACCTCGACCCCGGCGACCGGGTTGTCGTGGAGGCGACTAACGACGGCGCCGCTTGGCGCGATGTGCAGGTGTTGGCCGGTTACGGGCAGCGGCGGTGGCAGCGGGTCGAGGTGGTCGCCGAGGCGGCGCTGCGCTACCGCTGGCGGTACGTCCGGGGCGCGGGCTACAACGGCCGCGGCGTCTACGTGGACGCCGTGCGCGTGACTGATCGACACGGAGTGTTGCTCGACGCGGAACGCGAACCCTCAGGGATTCACTCCGTTGGGTGGCGAGTCGCGGACCGCTAGTCACCCAAGGTCACGGTTTGGGGTGTTCTGGGCCCACTCTCCGTTGACCGCTCCTTCACTGGTTAGTAAGTTTCCCACGTGTCCACCGAGAGCACCGCCGAGGCCAGTCCCCTGGTGACCATCCGCTCCCTGCTGCCGGGCCTCGCCCGCGCGGAGCAGCGGGTCGCCAAGGTGGTGCTGGACAACCCGGCGACCGTCGCCCACCGCAGCATCACCGAGGTCGCCGAGGCCGCGGGCACCAGCGAGACCACGGTGACCCGCTTCTGCAAGGCCATCGGCGTCGGCGGCTACCCGGAGCTGCGCATCGCGCTGGCCGCCGACACCGCCCGCACGGCGGCGCGCACCGACCGGGACCTCGGTGGCGACATCGGGCCGGGCGACGACCTGCGGCAGGTCGTGGGCAAGGTGGCGTTCGCCGACGCGCGGGCCGTCGAGGAGACCGCCGAGCAGTTGAACGTCGAGACGCTCCAGGCGGTCGTCCAGGCGGTCGCCGGGGCCCGGCGGGTCGACGTGTACGGCTTCGGGGCCAGCGCGTTCGTCGCGTTCGACCTCCAGCAAAAACTTCACCGGATCGGGCGAACATGTTTCGCCTGGAACGACACGCACATCGCGCTCACCTCCGCCGCCGTGCTGACCGGCGAGGACGTCGCGGTCGGCATCTCGCACACCGGCTCCACCTCGGAGACCGTGGAGGCGCTGCGGGTCGCCCGCGAGCACGGCGCGACCACCGTGGCGCTGACCAACTTCCCGCGCTCGCCGATCAGCGAGGTCTCCGACCACGTGCTGACCACGGCCGCGCGCGAGACCACGTTCCGCTCCGGCGCCATGGCCAGCCGGATCGCGCAGCTCACCGTGATCGACTGCCTGTTCATCGGCGTCGCGCAGCTGCACGTGGACAGCGCCAAGACCGCCCTGGAAGCCACCTACCACGCGGTCTCGGGGCACCGGCTGGGCGCCCGGCCGGACGGCAGGCGGCGTCGGGAGTCCGGTAAATGACGCCGCCGCCCCGGCAGGACGTCGTGGTCCGCGTGGACTCGCCGACCGAGGCCCGCAACCCCAGGACCGGCGACATCGACCGGCTCTCCACGCTGGAGGTGCTGCGGTTGATCAACACCGAGGACCACCTGGTCCCGGACGCCGTGGCGGCCGTGCTGCCCGAGCTGGCGAGGGCCGCCGACCTGGCCGTGGGCGCGCTGCGCGCGGGCGGGCGGGTGCACTACGTGGGCGCGGGCACGTCCGGCAGGCTCGCCACCCTCGACGCGGCCGAGCTGGTGCCGACGTTCAACGCGCCGCCGGACTGGTTCGTCGCCCACCACGCGGGCGGCCGCGAGGCCCTGGTGCACGCCGTGGAGGACGTGGAGGACCAGGCCGCCAGCGGCGCGGCCGAGATCCGGCGGCACGCCTCCCCCGGCGACGTGGTGCTGGGCGTGACCGCGTCCGGCCGCACCCCGTTCGTGGTGGCGGCGCTGGCCGAGGCCCGGCTGCTGGGCGCCCGGACGGTGCTGGTGTCGAACAACCCGACCGCGCCCGCGCCGGTCGACGTGGACGTGCTGATCGCGGTCGACACCGGTCCCGAGGCGATCGCGGGCTCCACCCGGATGAAGGCCGGCAGCTCGCAGAAGCTGGTGCTGACCTCGTTCTCCACCGCGGTGATGGTCCGCCTGGGCCGCACCTACTCGAACCTGATGGTGTCCATGCGGGCCACCAACGCCAAGCTGCGCGGCCGCACCGTGCGCATCCTGCGCGAGGCCACCGGGCTGCCGGAGCACGAGTGCACGGCCGCGCTGGCCGACGCGGGCGGCGACCTGAAGGTGGCCCTGGTGCACCTGCTGGCCGGCGTGCCCGCGGCCAGGGCCGCCGAGGCGCTGGAGAGCACCCAGGGGCACGTCCGGCAGGCGCTCAGCCTGCTGTCACCGGGCGCCACGGGATAGGGGTCGACAGCACCATCGCGCTGGACGTCTCGCCGTGGCCGCCCAGCCGCACGAGCAGCCGCTCCAGCTCGCTGACCGAGGTGGTCACCACCTTGACCACCGAGCAGATGTCGCCGGTCAGCCGCACCACCTCGACCACCTCCGGGCAGTCGTCCAGCAGCTCCGGGTGCACCGTGATGCACCGCGGGCCGTAGCACTTCATCCGGACCAGGGCGACCACCGGGCGGCCGACCGCCGTCGGGTCGACCACGGCCCGGTAGCCGGTGATGACGCCCGCGTTCTCCAGCCTGCGCACGCGCTGCGCGACCGTGGGCGGCGAGACGTGCACCCGCCGGGACAGCTCGTTATAGGACAGGCGCGCGTCCTCCTGGAGGGCCTCCAGCAGGGCCCAGTCCACGCGGTCAAGCTCGATGCTCACGAATGAAAAGCTACCGGCCCCCCGACTTCACGGATGCGAGAAGAAGGGTGCCTGACAACGTGCGTTGCCCATTCAGTTAACCCGTTCGCGCACCGATCATTGGGACCATGACTTGTCCCGTCTCACCCAAGCTCGACTTCGGCGGCACGACCCCCTACGAGGACTACGTGCACGCCTCCGTGCTGCACGGCCTCCAACGGCAGTGGTCCGACGACCCGCGCGAGATGTCGTTCCTGGTGATCACCCAGGTCATGGAGCTGTACTTCGGCCTGCTGTGCTTCGAGTGGCGGCAGGCGCAGGCGGAACTGCGGGCCGACGACCTGCGCGCCGCCGTGCGCACCCTGCGCCGCAGCGAACTGCACATGCAGGCGCTGAACGCGGCGTGGCGGCCGATCGCGCGGATGACCCCGGCGGAGTTCAACTCGTTCCGCGACGCCCTGGGCGAGGGCTCCGGCTTCCAGTCCGGCCGCTACCGCGAGGTCGAGTTCCTGCTCGGCGAGAAGTCCCGGTCGATGCTGGTGCCGCACCGGGCCGTGCCCGCGCAGCACGACGCGCTGGAGGCGCTGCTGCACGAGCCGAGCCTGTACGACGACGTGCTCGCCGCGCTCCAGCGGCAGGGCCTGCCCATCCCCGACGAGGTGCTCAAGCGGGACCTCAGCCAGGCTTACGAGCCGAACGCCGAGGTGGAGGAGGTGTGGGCGGACGTCTACCGCGGCGGTTCCCGCGACCTGCTCGAACTGGGCGAGGCGCTGACCGACATCGCCGAGGAGTTCGCCCGCTGGCGCTACGACCACCTGCTGGCCACGCGGCGCTCCATGGGCGCCAAGGCCGGCACCGGTGGTTCGGCCGGGGTCGCGTGGCTGGAGAAGCGCACGCGGCGCTCGGTGTTCCCGGAGCTGTGGACCGCGAGGAGCTACGTGTGATCGACCCGTTGGCACATGTCCGAGACCTGTTCGACCTGGACGACGACGTCGTCTACCTGGACGGCAACTCGTTGGGCGCGCCGCCGAGGAACGTCGCCGACCGGGTGGCGGAGGTGGTGCGGGAGCAGTGGGGCAGGCGGCTCATCCGGTCCTGGTCCGAGGGCTGGTGGGAGGCGCCGGAACGGGTCGGCAACCGGATCGGGCGACTGGTCGGCGCCGGGCCCGGCCAGGTCGTGGTCGCCGACTCGACCAGCGTGAACCTGTTCAAGGCGCTCATGGCGGCGGTGCGCAACACCGACCGGTCGGAGATCGTGGTGGACGCCGGGACGTTCCCGACCGACGGGTACGTGGCGCGGTCGGTGTCCGAGCTGACCGGGTTGGCGCTGCGGCCGGCGCCGCCGGAGGAGCTGGACCTGCGCGACACCACGGCGGTCGTGCTGCTCAACCACGTCGACTACCGCACCGGGCGGCTGCTGGACATGGCGGCGCTGACCGAGCAGGCGCACGCGGTGGGCGCGAAGGTCGTGTGGGACCTGTGCCACAGCGCGGGCGTGCTGCCGATCGAGCTGGACGCGCTGGGCGTGGACCTCGCGGTCGGCTGCACGTACAAGTTCCTCAACGGCGGGCCGGGGTCGCCGGCGTTCATCTACGTGCCGAAGCACGCGCAGGCCGCGTTCGAGCAGCCGCTGACCGGGTGGACCGGGCACGAGGTGCCGTTCGCGATGGACCCGGAGTACCGGCCCGACCCCGGCGTGTCCCGGGCGCGGGTCGGCACCCCGGACATCATCTCGATGCTCGCCCTCGACGCGGCCCTGGACGTGTGGGACCAGGTGGACCTGCGCGACGTGCGGGCCAAGGGCCTGGCCCTGACCGCCCACTTCCGCGCCCTGGTCGAGCACCTGCCCGGCGTCGAGGTGATCACCCCGGCCGACGAGTGGCGGGGCCACCAGGTGTCCCTCCGCCACCCCGACGCCCGGCGCCTGATGGACCGGCTGATCGAGCGCCAGGTCATCGGCGACCACCGCCCGCCCGACGTGCTCCGCTTCGGCTTCGCCCCGCTCTACAACACCTTCGAAGAGGCCGAACGAGCCGCCACCACCCTCAAAGAACTCCTCTGACCGCGCGAGTCGTACGTTCAGGTCGACCGTGTCGTACCTCCAGGACCCCCGAGTTCAGCACTCGCACACCCGCCACGAACGTCCGGCCGGGTCGCGAACGTAGAACTCGGGGGTCCTGAGCGTTCGACACGGTGGTCCTGGACGTACGACTCGCGCGTTCTGGACGTACGACTCGCCGGTCAGGGGGTGGCGGCGTCGGCGATGCCGCGGGCTTCGCGGGCGCCCGCTTCCAGGGTCGCGCTGTGGAAGAGGAGCCACTGGCGGACGCCCTCGGGGTCGCCGGTGGAGAAGGCGTGCAGGGCGGCGGCGTAGTCGTCGCGGCGGCGCAGGCACATGACCTCGGGCACGCCGAGCGACTTGGGGTCCAGGCCGGTCGCGATCGACGTCAGGCGGGCGGCGGCGCGGGCGACCACGCCGTTGGCCGTGGCGAAGGGCGCCAGCGACATCAGCTCGCCGTGGACGACGGCCACGACGAGCGGGCCGGGCGCCGACGTGCCGCCGGTGACCAGGCGGGCCAGCAGGTCGAGGCGCTCGGAGACGCCCGGCACGACGCGGGGGCGCCCCGGGTCGGGGTCGAGGTCGGCGGCGGCCAGCACGTGCAGCCGGGCCAGGGCCTGGAGGGGCGCCCGCTGCCACGTCGGCAGGAGCACGCCCAGCGCCTCGGCCACGCGCAGCGAGCCGGCCAGCACCGGGTCGGTCACGGCGCCGTCGGCCGGGATCTCCGCGGGGCCGCCGTCGATGGCCGCCGACGCGCGGGCGGCCCGCACCGACGCCTCGGCCGCGGTGGTCGCCCAGCCGCGCAGGTTCACGCGGTGCCGGTGCACCTGGAACACGGCGTCGCGCGCCGAGTCGACGGCCTCGGGCACACCGGGCAGGTCCAGCAGCGGGGCGAGCGGGTCGGTCACGCCACCGAACACTACCCGTCGGTAAGTGGACTTCTCAACAACCCCCGAATTGGCTGTTACGAGTAGCCACTTCCGGTATTACCGTCGAGGTATGACCTGGTACGACCGCCCCGTGCTCACCGGCGCCCACGTCCGCCTGGAACCCCTCGGGCCCCACCACGTCGAGGGCCTGCACGAAGCCGGCAAGGACCCGGACATCTGGACCTGGATGAACACGCCGCAACCGAAGGACCTGGAGGAAACCCGCGCCTACGTCGAGCGCGCCCTGGCCGACCCCGACCGCCTCGCGTGGGCCCAGGTCGACCCGCGCACGGGCGAGGTCGCCGGCACCACCTCCTACTACGAGATCGACCCGCGGCACCGGGGCCTCTACATCGGCCACACCTGGATCGGCACGCGCTGGCAGCGCACCGCGCTGAACACCAACGCCAAGTTCCTGCTGCTCCAGCGCGCGTTCGAGGACCTCGGCGCGCACCGCGTCGGCTGGCACACCGACCTGCGCAACGAGCGCTCCCAGCGCGCCATCGAGCGCCTGGGCGCGACCCGCGAGGGCGTCCTGCGCGTGCACCGGGTCCGCCCGGACGGGACGTTGCGCGACACCGTGGTCTACTCGATGACCGCCGACGAGTGGCCGCTGCTCAAGGCGCGCCTCACCACGTGACCAGGCTCACGCCAGGTGCCGCTGGTCGCAACTTAGGTGTCGTTCGGCGGGAACACTGTGGTCAGGGCCGTCCGAGCGGGTTACACAGTTACCCACGCGTTTCGGAACCCGCCGAAATTGGTCTGAACCTTTTGGGTGCGCAGTGAGCTGGATCGCACTACGGTCGGTGCGCACCCCACGGATTCAGGAGGTACGCCCCGCCATGACAGAGCCGCACGCCGCCCTGGACAACCTGTTGACGGAGAACAGGACGTTCCCGCCCAGCGAGGAGTTCGCCGCGCAGGCCAACGCCACCGCCGAGCTGTACGACACGGCGAACGCCGACCGCGAGGCGTTCTGGGCGGAGCAGGCCGAGCGGCTGTCCTGGGACACGAAGTGGGACCGGGTCCTCGACTGGTCCGACGCCCCCTTCGCGAAGTGGTTCGTCGGCGGCAAGCTCAACGTCGCCTACAACTGCGTCGACCGGCACGTCGAGTCCGGCCACGGCGACCAGGTCGCCATCCACTGGGAGGGCGAGCCCGGCGACAGCCGCGCCATCACCTACGCCGACCTCCAGCGCGAGGTCTCCAAGGCCGCCAACGCGCTGACCGAGCTGGGCGTCGGCGCCGAGGACCGGGTCGCCATCTACATGCCGATGGTCCCCGAGGCGATCTTCTCCATGCTCGCCTGCGCCCGCCTCGGCGCGCTGCACAGCGTGGTGTTCGGCGGTTTCTCCGCCGAGGCGCTGCGCACCCGCATCGAGGACTCCCGGGCCAAGCTCGTGATCACCACCGACGGCCAGTACCGGCGCGGCAACCCGGCGCCGCTCAAGCCCGCCGTGGACGAGGCCGTGGCCAGTGCGGAGAGCGTCGAGCACGTGCTCGTGGTCAAGCGCACGAACAGCGACGTCGAGTGGACCGACGGCCGCGACGTGTGGTGGCACGACGTGGTGGACCGCCAGTCCGACCGGCACACCCCCGAGGCCTTCGACTCCGAGCACCCGCTGTTCATCCTCTACACCTCGGGCACCACGGGTAAGCCGAAGGGCATCCTGCACACCTCCGGCGGCTTCCTGACCCAGACCTCGTACACGCACCACAACGTGTTCGACCTGAAGCCCGACACGGACGTCTACTGGTGCACCGCCGACATCGGCTGGGTCACCGGGCACAGCTACATCGTCTACGGCCCGCTGTCCAACCGCGTCACGCAGGTCGTCTACGAGGGCACCCCGAACACCCCGCACGAGGGCCGGCACTGGGAGATCATCCAGAAGTACGGCGTCACGATCTACTACACCGCGCCCACCCTGATCCGCACCTTCATGAAGTGGGGCGCGGACATCCCGGCCAAGTACGACCTGTCCACCCTGCGCGTGCTGGGCAGCGTCGGCGAACCGATCAACCCGGAGGCGTGGATCTGGTACCGGGAGAACGTCGGCGGCGGCCGGACGCCGATCGTCGACACCTGGTGGCAGACCGAGACCGGCGCGATCATGATCTCCCCGCTGCCCGGCGCGACGTCCGCCAAGCCCGGCTCGGCGCAGCGCCCGCTGCCCGGCATCTCGGCGAAGGTCGTCGACGACCAGGGCAACGAGGTCGCCAAGGGCGGTGGCGGCTACCTGGTGCTCGACGAGCCGTGGCCGTCGATGCTGCGCGGCATCTGGGGCGACGAGGAGCGCTACCGCGACACCTACTGGTCCCGGTTCGGCGAGCAGGGCTTCTACTTCGCGGGCGACGGCGCGAAGTACGACGCGGACGGCGACATCTGGCTGCTCGGCCGGGTGGACGACGTGATGAACGTGTCCGGGCACCGCATCTCCACCACCGAGGTCGAGTCCGCGCTGGTCTCGCACCCGACGGTGGCCGAGGCGGCGGTCGTCGGCGCGTCCGACCCGACCACCGGCCAGGGCATCGTGGCGTTCGTGATCCTGCGCGGCGGCGTGGCCGAGGGCTCCGACGGCGCGGAGGCGATCAAGGCGCTGCGCGACCACGTGGCCAAGGAGATCGGCCCGATCGCCAAGCCGCGGCAGATCATGGTCGTGCCGGAGCTGCCGAAGACCCGCTCGGGCAAGATCATGCGCCGCCTGCTGCGCGACGTGGCGGAGAACCGCCAGGTCGGCGACGTCACCACGCTCGCCGACTCGTCCGTCATGGACCTCATCTCCAGCGGCCTGAAGTCGGGCGCCTCGGAGGACTGAGCACGTCGCGAGGGGGCGCTTCCCGCACGGGGGGCGCCCCCTTCGCGCACCGGCGCGCCGACGCGGCGGGGTGATCTGCCGGTCGAGCGGCCTCGACCGCCCGTGCATGGCACGATGGCCCGGTGACCAGCGCTCGGGAGAACACCAACGGCAGCGGGCTGCCACCTGTCCCGTCGATCCCGTTGACCGCGGAGAGCCCGGAGAGGATCGCCGGCGAGACCTCCATCGGCGGTCTCGTGCGCGACGCGACCGCGCACCTGTCCACCCTGGTCAGGGCCGAGGTCGAACTCGCCAAGTCCGAGGTCGCGGGCGAGATCAAGAAGGGCCTGAAGGGCAGCGTCTACTTCATCGTCGCGCTGACGGTGCTGCTGTTCAGCTCGTTCTTCTTCTTCTTCTTCGGCGCGGAGCTGCTGGACGTGTGGCTGCCCCGGTGGGCGGCGTTCCTGATCGTGTTCGCGCTGATGCTGGTGGTCGCGGGCGTGTTCGCGTTCCTCGGCGTCCGCAAGGTGCGGAAGCTGCGCGCGCCGCAGCGGACCATCGACTCGGCCAGGGACACGGTCGCCGCCATCCGGCACCGCGGCGAGAGCCGCTGACGGCCGTGCGGCCGCCGCCAGACCCGTCGACCTCGCGGGTGCCCGGCCCGTGGGCGCATCGGGACGTGTCCGCGAACGGCATCCGCCTGCACGTGGCGGAGATGGGCGACGGACCGCTGGTGCTGCTGCTGCACGGGTTCCCCGAGTTCTGGTGGGCGTGGCGGCACCAGCTGCCCGCGCTGGCCGAGGCGGGGTACCGGGCCGTGGCCGTGGACCTGCGCGGCTACGGCGACTCGGACAAGCCGCCGCGCGGCTACGACGGGTTCACCCTCGCCGGCGACGTCGCCGGGCTGGTCAAGGCCCTCGGCGCGACGCGGGCGCACCTGGTCGGGCACGCGTGGGGCGGCATGCTGGCCTGGACGGTCGGCGCGATGCACCCCCGCCTGGTGTCCTCGGTGACCGCGCTGGCCGCGCCGCACCCGCTGGCCCTGCGCCGCGCGATCCGCCGCCACCCCCGCCGCCAGGGGCGGGCCAGCTCGCACGTGTTCCGCTTCCAGGTGCCGATCTGGCCCGAGCGCCGGCTGACCAGGGACCGCGCCGCCGCGGTCGGCGGCCTGTTCGCCGCCTGGTCCGGTCCGAAGTGGACGGTGTCGCCGGAGTTCGACGAGGTGGTCGGGCGCAACCGCGAGGCGGCCCTGGTGCCGGGCGTCGCGCACTGCGCCCTGGAGTACTACCGCTGGGCCGTGCGCTCGCAGCTGCGCAGCGACGGCCGCCGCTTCGCCGAGGCCATCGACCGCCGGCTGGAGGTGCCGGTGCTCCAGGTCCACGGCGCGCTCGACCCGGTGGTGCTGGAGTCGACGGCGGCCGCGTCGGGCCAGTGGGCGGGACCGAACTCGTCCCTGCACGTGCTGCCCGAGGTGGGGCACTTCCCGCACCAGGAGTCGCCGAACACCACGACGAAGCTGATCAGCGAGTTCCTGGGCGGGTCCTAGTCACGACGCGCAGGTCTGCGTGGACGCCCTCCGCACCAGCGCGGGTGCGTCCCGGACCTCGTCCGCGACCTCCTGCGCGGTCAGCACGAACCCGGTCTCCCGGTCGTCCACCGCGGCGCCGAACACCACGCCCATCACCCGCCCCTGCGGGTCCACCAGGGGCCCGCCGGAGTTGCCGCTGCGCACCTCCGCCCGCACCGTGTAGACGTCCCGCGTCACGGTCTGCGCGTCGTAGATGTCCGGCCCGCGCAGCACCGGGATCCGCTCGCGCACCCGCGCCGAGGACGCCGTGTACGGGCCGTCCAGCGGGTAGCCCAGCACGATCCCGTCCTCGCCCGGCGCGATCTCGTCCGTGCGGAACTCCAGCGGCGCGGCGTCGAAGTCCGGCACCGCCAGGACGGCCACGTCGGTCTGCGCGTCGTAGTGCACGACCGTCGCGTCGAAGCGGCCCAGGCCGACCTCGATCGACACGTCCGTGGTGCCCGCGACGACGTGCGCGTTCGTCATCACCCGCTCCGGCGCGATGACGAAACCGGTGCCCTCCAGCGCCCGCGAGCACGCCGGCGCGCGCCCGCGCACCTTCACCACGCTGGGCCGCAGCCGCTGCACGACCGGGTCTTCCGCCAGCGTCGGGTCGGGCGGCTCGACGTCGCGCAGCGGGGTGCGGTCGAACGGGTTGACCGCCGCCGGGAAGCCCGACACGTCGAACAGGTTGCGCAGGTCGTCGGCCAGCTCCCGGGCCGCCTGCGGCATGGCCTCGTCCACCGTGGACAGGATCACCGACTGGTTCAGGCCCTTGGACAGGCCCGGCATGCCCGCGACCATGGTCAGCGGCAGCGCGATCATCCACGCCACCACGAACACCACGGATGCCTGCACGATCGCGCCCAGCGCGCTGTCCACGCCGTGCAGCGGGCTGGAGCTGATCCGCGGCTTGACCGTGCGGCCCACGTAGACGCCCAGCGTCTCGCCCAGGGCCACCAGCAGCACCACGACGCCGACCGCGAAGACGACCTTGGTCACCACGTTCTCGAACTCGGCCACCACCATCGGCGCGAGCTGGGTGCCCAGGACCAGGCCGATGAGCACGCCGACGAACGCGGGCAGCGCGACGACCATGCCCTGTCGGGCGCCGGAGACCGCGGCGAAGGCGGCGAGCGCCAGCACGAGCAGGTCGACCCAGTTCACGGCACCTCCGTCGCGCGCAGGGCGAGGTCGAGGTCACGCACGTCCGCGGTGTTCCACGGCCGTTCCCACCCGCCCAGCGCCAGCAGGCCGTTCAGCAGCCCGGCGGTGAAACCCCACACCAGCATGCCGGGTGCGGAGAACGCGGGCCCGACGTAGCCGGCCGAGTGGCGCACCCGGAACCGGTTGGCCGGGTCAGCCAGGTGCGCGACCGGCACCCGCGCGACCGCGGCCGTCTCCGCCGGGTCGACCGGCGCCACCGGCGACGGCTCGGTCCAGTGCGCCAGCACCGGCGTGACCACGAAACCGGACACCGGCACGTGCAGCTCGGGGAGGGTGGCGACCGGCCGCACGCCCTCGCGCAGCACGCCGGTCTCCTCGAACGCCTCGCGCAGCGCGGTGTCCACCGGGCCGTCGTCGGTCGGGTCGGCCGCGCCGCCGGGGAAGGCGACCTGGCCGGGGTGCGAGCCGAGGGTGTCGGCGCGGCGCAGCAGCAGCACGTCGGGGCCGTCGGGCCCCTCGCCGAACAGCATGAGCACGGCGGCCGGGCGGCCCGTGCCGGGCGGTGGCGGCGCGATGCGGGTGAACGCGCGGGCGTCGATCTCGGCGGTGGCCTTGACCAGGCCCGCCATCCACTCCGGGACGTCACCCGGTTCGACCAGGGCGGTCACCCGACCACCTCGCGCACCTGCGCCACCGATTCGAGCACGAGCGGCTCGGTCACCTCGGTCAGCGAGCCGTCCCCGCCCACGACGTAGCTCACCGGGAGCCTGGGTGGCGTGCGGAAGGCGCCCCGCGCCGCGTCGTCCGGGTCGTGGATCGCCGGCAGGCGCACGCCCAGCTTGGCCAGCAGTTCCAGACCGTCACCCTCCTTGCTCTCCACGAGCACCGTCACGACCGGCACCGCGCCCGGCTCGCGCGAGTACGCGTCGAGCACCTTCAGCTCCTCTTGACAGGGAACGCACCAGGTGGCCCAGAAGTTCACCAGCGCCCGACCGGGCAGGGCCGCGGCCAGGTCGACCGGCGTGCCGTCGCCGAGGCAGGTCAGGACGAGCCCCCGCAGCTCGGCGGGCCCGCCCGGGGCCGCGGACGGGGTGCCGCCCGACCCGTCGGCGCACGGGGCCAGGCCGGCCCGTTCGCGCAGCGGGCCCAGGTCCGGCGCGGACCGGGTCGGCGGGCCCGCGCCCACCGGGTCCGATCCCCTCGGGTCCGACCCCCTCGGCCACAGGGCGACCGCCCCCGCCACCACCAGCACCAGGACGACGGCCGCCCACCGCGCTCGGGCGCTCACGCCAACTTCTCCCCCGCCCGGACTCGCTCGGCCAGCGCGATCAGGTGCGGCGCCTCCTCGCCCTTGACCAGCTTCTCCGCCTTGACCGGGTCGACCTGGCCGACGCCGAAGGAGGGGCACTGCGGCGCCAGCAGGCACGCGCCGCAGGCCGGTGTGCGGGCGTGGCACACGCGCCGGCCGTGGAAGATCGTGCGGTGCGAGAGGAGGGTCCAGTCCTTGCGCTCGACCAGCTCGCCGATCTCGCGCTCGACCTTGACCGGGTCCTCCTCGGTGGTCCAGCCCCAGCGGCGGGTCAGCCTGCCGAAGTGCGTGTCGACGGTGATGCCGGGCACGCCGAACGCGTCGCCGAGCACCACGTTCGCGGTCTTGCGGCCCACGCCGGGCAGCGTGACCAGGTCCTCCAGCCTGCCGGGCACCTCGCCGCCGAACCGCTCCTCCAGCGCGGCGCCCAGGCCCATCAGGGAGGTCGACTTGTTGCGGTAGAAGCCGGTGGGGCGGATCAGCTCTTCCAGCTCGGTGCGGTCGGCCGAGGCGAAGTCCCGCGCCGTGCGGTAGCGGCGGAACAGCATGGGCGTGACCTGGTTCACCCGGACGTCCGTGGTCTGCGCGGAGAGCACCACGGCGACGAGCAGCTCCAGCGGCGTGGTGAAGTCCAGCTCGCAGTGCGCGTCGGGGTAGCCGACGGCCAGGACCCGCGTCATCCGGCGCGCCCGGCGGACCAGCCCCAACCTCGTCTCCGGCTGCTTCACCGCGCTCTTGGCCATGCCCCGAACACTACTGCGTTGGCCCGTGTCACCTCTCGTGGCGGCATCGCACGGTGGGGGTGTTTGTCGGCTGTCGATCTCGGGGAACAGCAACGGCGAGCAACCAGCACCCGTGACGAACGTCCCCTGTAAGAACGCACGACGACACGCCGGAGTGACCCCCTCTCATGCG
This sequence comes from Actinosynnema sp. NPDC059797, assembly GCF_042732085.1. Lineage (NCBI taxonomy): Bacteria > Bacillati > Actinomycetota > Actinomycetes > Pseudonocardiales > Pseudonocardiaceae > Actinosynnema > Actinosynnema sp. NPDC059797. Next base: position 24,554 of record NZ_JBHWIE010000003.1, on the reverse strand, counting down.
CGCTCAACCGGATGCGCAAGGATCGGAGCCATCATGACTGCCTGGTTCGTCATCGCCGTTCCGATCGTGATCATGTTCTTCGCGCTCTTCATGGAGCGCGTCGAAGCCCGTCTCCGGCACGTCGCGGTGCAGGAGGACGAGGTCGAGGAGTTCCTGGAGTCGGCGCGCCCCGACGAGGTCAGGGCGCTCTACGGGCACGGCATCGGCCGCGCGCTGGAGCTGTTCCGGCTGCGCAGGCTGGGCGGTCGTGCCAGGAACCTGCGCCAGCGACGCGTGCGCCGCTAAGCGGGACCGAACAACGGCGAGGCCCTCGGGGTCACCCCCGGCGGGCCTCGTCGCGCTGTCTTGGGCGCTGTTGGCGGCGCGCCGAAAGGCGATCCCCACCACAGCCCTTAGACTGCTCTCAGTGATCGGCGGCAAGGCGCTGCTCCGCCAGAAGGCGGAACGCGCTCGACCATGCCGCCGTGTCTCGACAGGAGGGACGAGGTGGACGAGACCCTGGCCCGCGCGGGCATCTTCCAGGGGGTTGAACCGGCTGCAGCGGAGGCACTGGCGCAGACGCTGGAGTCCGTTGAATTCCCGCGTGGCCACGTGATCTTCGCGGAAGGCGAGCCGGGCGACCGGCTCTACATCATCCAGTCCGGGAAGGTGAAGATCGGCCGGAAGTCGCCCGACGGCCGGGAGAACCTGTTGGGGATCTTCGGCCCGTCCGACATGTTCGGCGAGCTGTCGATCTTCGACCCGGGTCCGCGCACGTCCACCGCCACGACGGTGACGGAAGTGCGCGCGGTCAGCATGGACCGGCCGGCGCTGCGGCAGTGGATCACCAACCGGCCGGAGATCGCCGAGCAGCTGCTGCGGGCCCTGGCCCGGAGGCTGCGCCGGACGAACTCCATGCTGGCCGACCTGATCTTCACCGACGTGCCGGGTCGGGTGGCCAAGGCGCTGTTGCAGCTCGCGCAGCGCTTCGGCAGCCAGGAGGCCGGGCTGCTGCGGGTCACCCACGACCTGACGCAGGAGGAGATCGCCCAGTTCGTCGGCGCCTCGCGCGAGACGGTGAACAAGGCGCTGGCCGACTTCGCCCACCGCGGTTGGCTGCGGCTGGAGGGCAAGAGCGTGCTGATCCTGGACCCGGAGCGGCTGGCCCGCCGGGCCCGGTAGCGCGCCGGCAGGACGAAGAGCAACAGAGCCGGGCGCCGCCCCCGACGCGGCGCACCGGCCCTGTTGTTCGCGCGGCCCATCCCCCGACAGACCACGCCTCCACACCTCCGGCGCCCGCAGGCCCCGACCCTTGGCGCCGGAAGGAGGTTGGGTTACCCGTCGCGACCTGGGCCGAAACGGGTGCGGAAAGGCTGTTTCGCCAACGATCGCACGAGACCCCTCCCGCAACTCAAGGGCGTTCACCCTCAAGGACCCCCGGTTCAGCGGTTTTGTTGCATGTTTCACCCGGTCATCCCATTGTTGTTATCGAACCGCAACGTCGGTTCAGGCCACCGGGGCACCCCGTACGGGTGAGGCCGTCGACGAGATCACCGGCGGGGAACCGGCGGACGACCAGCAGGTGACCAGTAGATGACCAGCGGGCGACCGGCCGGGGACCGGTGAGGAACCGCACCGGCAAATGACTGGTACGGGCGTACCACCAGCCTCATACTGGTACGCATGTCCCACTCTGCCCGCCTCTCCGACTACCGCGCCGCCCTCACCACCCCAGCCATGCGCGGCCCCGTCGCCGCGTCCCTGCTCGCCCGCCTGCCGATCGCCATGATCGGCCTGTCGCTGCTGCTCTACGTGCAGCGCGAGCGCGGCTCGTTCGCCATCGCCGGACTCGTGTCCGCGGCGGCGCTGGTGGGTGTCGCGGTCGGCTCGATCGTGCAGGGCAGGCTGATGGACCGGTTCGGCCCGACGCGCCCGCTGATCACCTCGGTGTCGCTGTTCGCGGTGGTCGTGGCGGCGGCGGTGACGGCGGTCGAGGCCGGCGCGGCGCTGCCCGCGCTCGTGCCCCTGGCGTTCGCCGTCGGGGCCACGGAGCCGATGGTCGGGTCGGCGTCCCGGGCGCTGTGGGCGCACGTGCTGCCCGCCGGGCCCACGCGGCTCGCCGGCTACGCCTACGAGGCCATCAGCATGGAGGTCTTCTTCATCCTCGGCCCGGGTCTGGCGGGCCTGCTGGTCGCGGCGCCGTGGGCGGGCACCGGCGTGGTCGTCGGCGCGGCGTCGATGGTGGCCGGCGCGCTGTGGTTCGCGCTGAACCCGACCGTGCGGGGCGTGCGGCCCGAACCGGCGCGGCGCAACCTGCTGGGCGCCCTGGCGTCGCCGGGCATGCGGACGGTCGCGCTGGCCGCGCTCGGCTTCGGCGTGACGATCGGGTTCATCGAGGTGGCCGTGCCCGCGGCCGCGACCAAGGCGGGCCACCCCGGCGTGGGCGGCCTGCTGCTGAGCCTGTGGTCGGTCAGCTCGGTGCTGTTCGGCGTGCTGTACTCGATGAAGCCGTTCCCCCGGGCGATGCACCTGCGGCTGCCCGTGCTGCTCGGCGGTTTCGGCTTGCTGTCGCTGCTGCTGGCGGTGCCGACCGGGCTGGTCGGGCTGGGCGCCGCGCTGTTCGTGGTGGGCACCCTGATCACGCCCCAGTCGACCACGCACTCGACGGCGATCGAGCAGGTCGCACCCGCCGGGACGGCCACCGAGGCGTTCGGCTGGGTGGTGACGGCGGTGACGGTCGGGTTGGCGATCGGGCAGTCGGCGAGCGGGCAGCTCGTGGAGACGCACGGCACGGGCGCGGCGTTCGTGGCGGCGGCGGTGTCCGGGCTGGCGATCGCGGGCCTGGTGTGGCTGTTCCGCGGCACGGTGGCGGCGGGCGCGCCGCTGCCCGGGCGGGACGAGGTGGAGCTGGCCGCCACCCGCTGAGGCCGCCCGGCTCTTCTCCCCCTCCCAGCCGCTTGCTCCCGGCCACCTTCCCCCGGCCGCCTTCTCCCAGCCGCCCTCATCGGTCCCCCCGGGTCCCGCCGGTCCCCCTCATCGGTCCCTCTCATCGGTCTCCCTCTCGCGGTGCCTTCCCGATGACGGACGACGGGAGTTGTCCACAGGCGGACCAGTTGTCCACAGGTGCACCGACGGGACCGGTTTTTGTCGGTGGTCGGCTCTAACGTCGCCACATGGACGTGACCGCCACCACGACAGACCTCGCCTCGGCCGCCGCCGACGTGGCCCGACTGCTGCCCACCAGGGTGCTCGACCCGGTGTTGGCGGGCGTGGTCCTGCGCGCCGACCGGCACGGGGTCGAGCTGGCGGGCAGCGACCGCGAGCACGCCGTCCGCCTGACCCGCCCCGCCACCGTGCACGCGGACGGCGCGGTCCTGGTGCCGGCCAGGCCCCTGGCCGAAACCCTGCGCGGCCTGGACGACCCGCAGGTCCGCCTGGTCGTGGAGGGTTCGCGCCTGGCCATCCGCACCGGCACCGCCCGCTTCGCGCTCCCGCTCCTGGACCTGGCCTCGCACCCCGGCGTGCCGCGCCTCCCACCCGCGGTCGGCACGGTGCCCGCGCGGACCCTCGCCTCGACCCTGGCCGCCGTGTCGAGCGCCGCGTCGAAGGACGACGCCCTGCCCGTCTTCACGGGCGTGCGCGTGCACGGTACGGCATCTCGATTGGAACTGATCGCGACGGATCGTTATCGAATGGCATTCGCTTCGCTACCGTGGGTGCGGACAGGGGAGCTGGACGTCCTGGCCCCGGCGGCGGTCCTGGCCGAGGCGTCCAGGCAGCCCGACCGCGATGCCGAGGTGGCGGTCCACGCCGACGCCGACCGCGTCGCCCTGTCCTGGTCGGGCGGCAGCGTGAGCACCGCGCTGCTGGCCGCGCCGTTCCCCGACGATCGAGTGCGCAAGTTGCTGGAGGCGGTCATCGACAGCACGGTGTTGGTGGAAGCGGACGTCCTGGCGGGCGCCGTGCGCCGAGCGGTGCCCTACGCGGGCCCGCACGGCTCGGTGACCCTCCAGCTCCACGACGGTGAGCTGCGGGTGCGGGGCAGCGATCCACAGGCGGGCGAGTCGGAGGAGTCGGTGAAGGCCACCGTCGACGGCAACCGCGTGACCAAGACGTTCCAGGCCAGGTACCTGGCGGACGCCCTGCGCGCCTTCGGCGGGCGCCGAGTGGAACTCCGCATCCAAGACGGCCTGCGCTCCACGGTCCTCACGTCACCAGCCGACGTGGACGGCATGGAGCTGACCTACCTGGTGGTCCCCCTGCGAACCAACGTCTGACCGCCGAGGCGTCGGCAAAGTTCACACGATGTGGTGATCATCGACAAAAAATGTACGAAAACACCGTCACCAATCATCGGTTAAACCATGAGGACGCCACGAACCACCCGCCTCACCTCGCTCAACCCCCGCCCCACCACACCCCGACCAGCCCACCCACCCCGCCCAACCGACAACCCGCCCAGGCCACCCCCGAGAACCTCAGGGGGAGCCCCCCACCCGGCTCTCCGCCAGCAACCCGCCCACCGAGCCTGACCTGACGAACCCGACCTGACGAATCCGCCCACCAAATCCGCCTCGCCGAACCCGCCCCACCAAATCCGACCGCTACGAACCACCCCGCCGGCCCACTCCCTCAGCCAGCCTCGCGCCGAGAAGCCCCCGCCGGCCATCCCGGCCAACGGGAGAGCCCTGACAGACCGCAGCCCCGGCCAACGGCAGCCCAGCGAACAAGAGCCCCAGCCAGCAGCAGCTCCGGTCATAGCAGCCCCAGCCGGCAGCAGCCCCGGCCAGCAGGAGCCCTAGCCAGCAGCAGTCCCGGTCAGGCAAGAGCCCCGGCCACGTGGGGACCGGGTAGCGCAGGCACAGAGGCCGGCAAGCGAAGGCGGGCGGCCCCTCAGATGACGGGCGCGGGCCCGTCGGGGGACAGCCCCAGGTACTCCAGCTGCGACCGCACCGACCACTCGGCCGCGGGCCACAGCGAGCGGTCCACGTCGGCGTACACGAGTTCGACCACCTGCCTCGCGGTGGGTGCGCCGCCCAGGTGCTCGACCGCGGACCTGACCTGGGCCAGCCGCTGCTCGCGGTGCTTCAGGTACGCCTGGGCCACGGCCACCACGTCGGGCAGTTCGGGGCCGTGGCCGGGGAGGACGGTGGTGCCCGCGGGGAGTGCGGCCAGGGTCTTGAGGGTCGCCAGGTAGTCGCCCAGCTTGCCGTCGAGGACGGTGGTGCCCCGGCCAAGGATGGTGTCGCCGGTGAGGACCGCGTCCCGGGTGAGGAAGGAGATCGAGTCGTCGGTGTGGCCGGGGGTGGCCAGGGCTCGGATCTCCAGGCCGCCGGCCTCGATCAGGTCGCCGTCGGCCAGGGCCGCGGCGGCGGTGCCCAGGGAGCGGGTCACCGCGTGGACGGGCGCGTTGACCAGCTCGCCGAAGGCCCGTGCGCCTTCCGAGTGGTCCAGGTGGCCGTGGGTCAGGAGGACGGCGTCCACCGGGCCGCAGGCGGCCACGCGGTCCAGGTGGGCGCGGTCCAGGGGGCCCGGGTCGACCACGGCGCACGTCGGTGAGCCCGGCGCGCGGAGGACCCACGTGTTCGTCCCCTCCAGGGTCATCACGCCCGGGTTCTCCGCCAGCACCACCGACGCGTACGGCGTGACCTCGCGCAGCACGCCGTACCGGGGGCCGGTGGCGCGGGGGTCCTCGACGTCGCTCACGGCACGATCACCTTCAACGCCCCGCCCTCTCGCACGATCTTGGGGATGATCTTCGACACCTCGCGCGGCGCGGCGAGGACTTCGGCCACCGAACTCAGCTCGGCCAGGTCGGCCAATGTCACCCAGGTGGGTGGCAGCAGGGCGCGTCGGCCGGATTTCCAGTCGGCCAGGGCGTCGGTGGGGGCCTGCCACTCGCCGTCGGAGGCTTCGGTGGTCATGCCGTCCGCGCGTTGGCCGGTCGGGAGGACCGCGACGAAGAACCTGGTGTCGTAGCGGCGGGGCTCTTCTTCAGGGGTCACCCAGTTCGCCCACGGGCGCAGCAGGTCGGCGCGGAGGACCAGGCCGGCCGAGGCCAGGAACTGGGCCAGTGACAGTTCGCGCGCCACCAGGGCCGCTCGTGCCTCCGCGTAACCGGAGGTGTCCGCCACCACCGAATCGGGTGAGGGGCCGGCGAGCAGGACGCCGGATTCCTCGAACGTCTCGCGAACCGCCGCGCACACCAGGGCGCGGGCCAGGCGGGGCGTGCAGGCGAACTTCTCCGCCCACCACGGGGGCGGGGGCCCGGCCCAGGCCACGGACGTGTCCTCGTCGCGCCGGTCGACGCCGCCGCCGGGGAACACCGTCATCCCGCCCGCGAACGCCATCCCCGCGACCCGTCGCAGGAGGAACGCCTCGACGCCCGCCTGGCCGTCGCGCACCAGGACCACGGTCGCCGCGTCGCGCGGCGTGACCGGTGGCCCGTCGAGCACCTCCGGGGCCATCTCCGGTGGCAGCACCAGTTCGTCGGGTAGTTCGCGCACGACCCGAGCCTACGACGAGGATCACCTCCCGTGGACACCACGCGAAAAGGCTGCCTGCTCAACGTCCTGCTGTTCGGTTTCGGCGCGGTCCTCGGCACCGGTCTGACGGCGGTCGCGGCCGTGATCCTGTTCCTGCCCTCCAGCACGACGATCTCCACGGACGAGGGAAGCCCGAACGTGTACGTCAAGGAGCGGTCCCGGTTGCTCGGCGGCACCGATCACGAGGTCTGGCTGGGGCGGTCCGAGGACTACGGCCACGTCGTCCCCATCCCGGACGCGTGGGGCACGGCGCCCGAGGTCGTCCGGTCGCCGGAGGGGGTTGAGCTGCGGTTCGGCGTCGGGGAGGGGGACGGCGGGAGCGGTGATGGGAACGAGCACGGCGGGGAGGAGGGCGGCGGCGGCATCCGGGGTGGGCGGATCTTCGTGCCGGCGGAGGCTTACGTCGGCGGCCGATGAAAGCCGGGTGGGGTGGCGGGGCGCGATCTAGGATCGGTCGGGTGAACGATCAGCTGCGCGTAGGGCTCGTCGGCGCCGGTCCCTGGGCGACCCAGGTGCACGCGCCGGGCATCGCCGACCACCCCGGCACCCGCTTGACCACCGTCTGGGCCAGGCGTCCGGAGGCGGCCGAGCAGTTGGCGGGCACCTACGGCGCGACGACCGCGCCGACCCCCGAGGACCTGCTCGACCAGGTGGACGCGGTCGCGTTCGCGGTGCCGCCGGAGGTGCAGGCGCCGATCGCCACCGAGGCCGCCGCGCGGGGCAGGCACCTGGTCCTGGAGAAGCCCATCGCCTCGACCCTGGAGGACGCCGAGCGCCTCGTGGACGCGGTGGAGCGGAACGGCGTCGCCTCGCTCGTGGTGCTCACCCGGCGCTACGCCCCGGAGACCCGGGAGCAGCTCGCGCAGCTCAGCGAGGCGGGCGGCTGGGTCGGCGGCAGTGCCCGCTGGTTGACCGGCGCCCTGCTCGGCGGCCCGTTCTCGCACTCGGCGTGGCGGCACGAGCGCGGCCCGCTGGACGACGTCGGCCCGCACGCCTTCGACCTGCTCGACGCCGCCCTGGGCCCGATCACCGACGTCGTCGCGGCCGACCGCTCCGAGCACGGCCTGTGGCAGGTGGTCCTGCGCCACGAGGGCGGCGCCACGAGCGTGGCCACGATGACCATGACGCTGCCGATCGACCCGGGCGTCTCCGAGGTCGTGGTCTACGGCGAGCACGGGCAGCGCGTGCTGGCCGACCGGGGTTCGACCGCGCGGCAGTGCTTCACGAACCTGTTGGACGACTTCGTGGCCATGGTCGACAGCGGCACGACGGAGCACCCGTTGGACGTGCGCCGCGGCCTGCACCTGCAGCGGGTGATCGACCTGGCGCGCCGCAAGGCGGCCGGCGAGGTGTGAGGTCCGGTCCCGGCCCCTCGCACGCGAGGGGCCGGGTCGTCGGGACGCGCTGTCAGCCGGGCTGCCTGCCGTTGTTCGGCTTGGGCATGCCGTTGACGAACTCCGGTCCGCCGGGCCACGTCTGCTGCTCGCGCTGCGCCAGCTCCTCGTGGAGCTGCTGGAGCAGCGCCCGCTCGCGGTCGCTGAGCTTGGCGTCCACGGTCGGCGGGAGCTGCACGGACGCGGGCGCGTGCCCGTCCGCCAGCGCCGCCTGGAGCGCCGCCAGGTCGTCCGGGCCCAGCTCGGTGGTCACCTCGGACCGCGACAGCGGGTGGTCGTCGGGCAGCGGCAGCGGCGTGACGATCGCCGGCGCGATGGACAGCGGCTCGACGCGCACGGGCTCGGCACGCGCGGGCTCGGCGAGCACCGGTTCGGCGTGCGCGGGCTCCGCGGCGACGGGCTCGGTGACCACCGGCTCGGCGTTCACCGGTTCGGTGACCGCGGGCTCGGTGACCAGGTGCTCGCCGACCAACTGCTCGTCGACCAGGCGCCGGTCGGCCGGGTGCTCGTCGACCAGGTGCTCGGCGTGCACGGGCTCCGCGGCGACGGGCTCGACGGGGCGCCGTTCCTCCTCGACCGGTTCGCGCACGGGCAGGCGCTTGACCGGCTTGGGCGGGAACGGTTGCACGCCCTCGTACGCGTCGACGCGGGAACGCCGTGACTTGGAGCCGGTCTGGGGTTCGGCAGGCACCGGTGCCGGCTCGACCACCGGTGCCTGGTCCCGGACGTCGCCGTCGAACCAGGTCGTGGGGTCCGGTGGCGGTTCCGGGGTGGTGGAGCCGGACGGGAAGAACACCTCGCGGGCCGTGGTGGTGGCCGCGGCGTGGTACTCGCCCAGCGGCGTGCCCGCGGTCAGCACCTCGACCGCGGCGCGGATGCCCGCCCGGCGCAGCACGGTGTCCACCCGGTAGGCGGTGGCGGGCGGGAAGCCCGCCGGGCCGATGTCCACCAGGACGACCCGCTGGGGCAGCGGTCCGGGCGTGGCGCCGGACGGGCTCGACCGCCAGGTCGCCCGCACGCCGCGCACGTCGGGCAGCGCCGACAGGGTCTTGCCCAGCGCCTCGCCGAGGCCCTGGGCCGGGTCCGACTCGGCGGTGAACCGGTGCCGGGGCACGGGCACGTGCTCGACGGCGAACAGCCGGTCGGCCAGGCCCGGGTCGGAGCGCACCTCGGCGAGCAGCCCGCCGAGCTCGTGCCGCTCCTGCGGCGACACCGGGATGCGACCGGCCAGCAGGCAGCCGACCACCAGTTCGACGGCTCTGTCCAGCTCGGCGACCGCCAGCAGCTCACGGGCCTGGGTCAACGCGTCGTCGTCGACTCGTCCGGCCAACGCCAACAGGAGGTCGTGTAAACGGACGGGGAGTCCCACTCCGTCGTTCGTCACGCCTGCTCTCCTTCCGGCCCGCGCGGGAGCGCCGAGCTCTAGACGGGCACCAGGTGCCCGTCGGCCTCCGCGCCGGTGCACACCAGCTCCGAGGCCGCCAACGCCGCCCGGTGGTAGGGCGGCAGGTCCAGTCCGGCGGGCAGGACCTCCACGCAGGGGTCGTGCTCGCCGAGCGCCCGCAGCACGCGCTGGAGCTCGCCGGTCAGCCGGGCGAACCCGGACGTGGCGGCGACCAGGACGAGCCTCCTGGGTTCGTCCCCGCCCAGCCGCCACGAGGACCGGACTTCGCCGACCCCGGGCCGCCCGCGCAGGGTCGCTCCGAGCACCACGGTCGCGGAATCACCCATCAACACCCGATCGGGTGATTCCGGGGAGAAGGTGTAGCCGGGATCGGGCACTTCGTCCAGTCCCTTGACGGAACTGATCGCGGCGCGGTCGGCGCCGTGCGGCACGAGGGCGTCCGCGAGCAGGCGCTGCTCGTGGTCGGTCAGGCCGACGCGGTCGTGCAGGAGCGTGCGCGGCAGGGCGCGGGCCAGCACCGCGATCGCGTCGGTCGCGGCCCAGTCGCGGAACCGCCACAGCACGTCGTCCGGGAGTCGCCCGGCCAGCCGCAGCAGCAGCTCGTGGCACGTGTCCGACATCTCACTCCCCGATCTCGACGATCAGTTCCACCTCGACGGGCGCGCCCAGCGGCAGCTCGGCCACGCCGACCGCCGACCGCGCGTGCCGCCCGGCCTCCCCGAACACCTCGCCGAGCAGCTCGGACGCGCCGTTGACCACGGCGGGGTGCCCGGTGAAGCCCTCGGCGGAGGCGACGAAGCCGACCACCTTGACCACGCGGACGACCGAGTCGAGGCCGACCAGGGCGTCGACCGCGGCGAGCGCGTTCAACGCGCAGGTACGGGCGTGGCCCTTGGCCTCCTCGGGGCTGATGTCGCCGCCGACCTTGCCGGTCGCCGCCAGGGAGCCCTCGACGAACGGGAGCTGGCCGGACGTGAAGACCAGGTGCCCGCTGCGCAGGGCGGGCACGTACGCGGCGAGCGGGGCCGCCACCGCGGGCAGCTCGACGCCCAGCTCGGCCAGCCGCGCCTTCCAGCTCATGCCTTGGGCCGCTTCAGGTAGGCGACGTGCTGCTCACCGCTCGGGTTGGGCAGCACGGTGACCAGCTCCCAGCCGTCGGCGCCCCACTGGTCCAGGATCGCCTTGGTGGCGTGGATCAACAGCGGGACGGTCGCGTACTCCCACGTCTGCATGGCGGGCAGCCTAGCGGCATACGCTGAGTGGTGGCGGGTGCTACCGGGCATCGGGGTCCTTTCCGCCGGGGTCCGTCCGGATCTCCTCGAACCGCGCGACCGGCCCGTGCGCGGTCCCGCTGATCCCGCTGATCCCGTTGCGCGCGGCCACCAGCCGAGTCTAGGCACCACCCTTTACGCAGAACTGCGGTTTCCGCAGGTGACGACGCGGTCACCAGGCGCTACCTTGATCGCGTGGAAACGTGGCGGATCGTCGCCACCAGCGCGTTCCTGGTGGGCGGGCTGGTGATGGTGCTCGTGGGCATGGCGCAGGCCCGCGACCGCAAGGGCGCCCGCCGGGGTGACGTGCGGCGCGCGGCGCTGATCGGGCTCGCCGTGGTCGCGGTCGTCGCGGTGCTCATCGCCTACGTGCTGCCGTCGGTGGTGGCGTGGGGCGTGGTGGGCGCGACCGCCATCGCGGTGGTCTTCATCACCATGTGGGACTGACGTGGCGGCTCCCTCCAGCCAGCGGTTCACCCGTCCGCGCGCCTAGGCTGACCTGGTGGACGGCTGGACCGACGAACTCACCCGCGCCCGCCTGCACGTGGTGACGGGCAAGGGCGGCACGGGCAAGACGACGGTCGCCGCGGCCCTGGCCCTCGCGCTGGCCACCGGCGGTCGGCGGGTGCTGCTGGTCGAGGTCGAGAACCGGCAGGGCATCGCGCAGCTGTTCGACCGGCCGCCGCTGCCCTACGCGGAGCAGCGCATCGCGTCCGCGCCCGGCGGCGGCGAGGTGCGGGCGCTGGCCGTCGACCCGGAGGCGGCGCTGCTGGAGTACCTCGACATGTTCTACAACCTGGGCTTCGCCGGCCGGACGCTGAAGAAGATGGGCGCGATCGAGTTCGCCACCACGCTGGCGCCCGGCCTGCGGGACGTGCTGCTCACCGGCAAGGTCAAGGAGTGCGTGCGGCGCACCACCAAGACCGGCCGGCACGAGTACGACGCGGTCGTGCTGGACGCGCCGCCCACCGGCCGGGTGGTCCGCTTCCTCGACGTCACCCGCGCCATGGCCGACCTGGCCAAGGTCGGCCCGATCAAGGGCCAGAGCGAGGGCGTGGTGCGGCTGCTGCACTCGGGCGACACCGCGGTGCACCTGGTGGCGCTGCTGGAGGAGATGCCGGTGCGCGAGACCCTGGACGCGGTGGCCGAGCTGGACGGCGCGGACCTGCGGCCGGGGGCGGTGTTCGTCAACCGGGTGCGCCCGCCGCGGCTGCCCGCCCGGTCGGTGGCCGCCGCGGCGGCGGGCCGGGTCGACGCGGACCAGGTGCGCGCGGGCCTGGTGGCGGCGGGCCTCGACCTCGACGAGGACGTGCTGGAGGGCCTGGTCGAGCAGACCGAGGAGCACGCCGCGCGCCTCCGCGCGGAGCAGCGTGCCAAGGAGAAGCTGGCCGAGTCGGACCTGCCGACCCTGGACCTGCCCGAGCTGACCGACGGGGTGGACGTGGCCGCGCTCTACGAGCTGGCCGAGGTGATGGTCGGGCGGGGTGTGCGGTGAACCTGCTGGACGTGGACGCGCTGCTGGACAACCCGGCGACCAGGGTGCTGGTGTGCTGCGGCTCGGGCGGCGTCGGCAAGACGACGACGGCCGCCGCGCTGGCCGTGCGCGCCGCCGAGCGGGGGCGGCGGGCGGTCGTGCTCACCATCGACCCGGCCCGCAGGCTCGCCCAGTCGCTCGGCCTGCGGGAACTGGACAACAACCCCCGCCGGGTCGAGGGCGCGTTCCGGGGCGAGCTGCACGCGATGATGCTGGACATGCGCCGCACGTTCGACGACATGGTGTGGCAGCACGCGGGCCGCGAGCGGGCCGAGCAGATCCTGGCCAACCCCTTCTACCAGACGATCTCCACGTCGTTCTCCGGCACGCAGGAGTACATGGCGATGGAGAAGCTGGGCCAGCTCGTCGCGCTGGACGAGTGGGACCTGATCGTCGTGGACACCCCGCCGAGCCGGTCGGCGCTGGACTTCCTGGACGCGCCGCAGCGGCTGTCCACGGTGCTCGACGGCAGGCTGATCCGGATGCTGTCGGCGCCCGCCCGGGCGGGCGGGCGCGGCATCCGCAAGATCGTCGGCGCGGGCTTCGGCCTGTTCACCAAGGCCGTGTCGACGATCGTGGGCAGCCAGCTCCTGAACGACGCCTCGACGTTCGTGCAGGCCCTCGACAGCACGTTCGGCGGCTTCCGGCAGCGCGCCCAGGCGACCTACGACCTGCTGCGGTCGCCCGGGACCGGGTTCCTGGTGGTCGCGGCGGCCGAACCGGACGCGCTGCGGGAAGCCAGCTACTTCGTGGAGCGGTTGAGCGCGGAGCACATGCCGTTGACCGGCCTGGTCGCGAACCGGACGCACCCGGTGCTGGCCCCCTTGCCCGCGCCGAGCGCCCTGGCCGCGGCGGACCGGCTGGAGCGCTCCGGCGACGCGCCGCTGGCCGCCGCGGTGCTGCGGGTGCACGCGGACCGCGTGGCCGTCGCCGATCGGGAGAAGCGACTGCTCGCGCGGTTCACCCGGGCGCACCCCGGCGTGCCGCTGGTCGGAGTACCCGCGCTGCCGACCGACGTGCACGACCTGGACGGTCTGCACGAGATCGGCAGGCGGCTCGCGGGTGAGTGAACCCCCGGTGGGGGCTCAGCCGACCTTGGACTCCTCGATGTGCTCCTGACGCGCGCTGTCCAGCAGCTCGTGCCAGGAGGTGACGTCCGGGCGGCGCCGCAGCAGCGCCCGCCTCTCGCGTTCGGTCATGCCGCCCCAGACACCGAACTCGATCCGGTTGTCCAGGGCTTCGGCCAGGCACTCGGTGCGCACCGGGCAGCCCAGGCACACCACCTTGGCCTTGCGCTGCTCGGCGCCGCGCACGAAGAGCTGGTCCGGCTCCTCGTCACGGCACGAAGCCTTGATCCGCCAATCCCCCTGATTCATATATCCCCCACCTCGGTTCACACAGTGTCCAGACTTCCTAAATCCGCCACACCCCTGCCGCGGATGCCGTAGGCTGACCACTGTCGAGTGGTCATGCCGCCGACTGCTGTCTTGGACAGTGACGGACTGTAGAGCCTTCCGGTTCCACCTCCAACCCTGGGTTGCCCACCTGTTACCTGTCTTGAGTACGAGTACTCATCCTGGGTAATCAACTGTGCGCGACCTCTCGCGCACTTTGCGTGGCGCGTACCCTGACCTGCATGCGAGCCAGGAACGGCGTGCTGAAACTGCTCGGCCTCTGTCTGCTGGCCGGTGTGCTGCTGTCGGGTCTGCTGTTCCCCGTCGTCGGCTCGCTGGGGCTGGTGTCGAACCGGGCCAGCGACACGGTCGACAGCATCTCCGCGGACCTGGTCACCACCGACCCGCCGTTGATCACCACGATCACGGACAAGGACGGCGTGCCCATCGCCTACCTCTACGACCAGTACCGGGTGCTGGTCCCGCCCGAGAAGATCGCGGACGCGATGAAGGCGGCGCTGGTCTCGATCGAGGACCGCCGCTTCTACGAGCACCAGGGCGTGGACTGGCGCGGCACCATCCGCGCCGGCCTGACCAACCAGTTCAGCGGGGTCGTGACCCAGGGCGCGTCCACGCTCACGCAGCAATACGTGAAGAACTACCTCGTGCACGTGGTGGCCCGCAACAACCTGGTTGAACAGCAAAAGGCGCAGGAGCAGACGATCGCGCGAAAAGCGCGTGAAGCGCGGATCTCGATCCAGCTGGAAACCAAGCTGGGCAAGGACGAAATCCTCGCGCGCTACCTGAACGTGGTGCCGTTCGGCTCGACCATCTACGGCATCGCCGCGGCGGCCCAGGCGTACTTCGACACCACGCCGGACAAGCTGACCGTGGCGCAGTCGGCGATGCTCGCGGGCATGGTCAACAGCCCGTCCGCGCTGAACCCGGAAGTCTTCCCGGAGAAGGCGCTGGAGCGGCGCAACCAGGTCATCGACAAGATGGTCGAGAACGACAAGCTGTCCCGGGACACGGCCGAGGCGGCCAAGAGGGAGCCGCTGGGGCTCGCCACGCCCGTGCGCACCCCGCCGAACGGCTGCGTCGGCGCGGGGCCGGAGAACGGGTTCTTCTGCTCGTACGTGCTGAACTACCTGGCGCGCAACGGTTTCAGCCTGGAGCAGCTCAAGACCGGCGGCTACACCGTGCGGACCACTTTGGACCGCACCATCACCTCCCACGCCAAGCAGGCCGCCGAGGCCCAGGTGGCCAAGTCCACCACCGGCATCGCCAACACGGTGGCGGTCGTGCGGCCGGGCAAGGAGCGGCACGAGGTGGTCGCGCTGGTCGCCAACCGCGACTACGGGCTGAAGGCCGACCAGTTCCAGACCCAGTTCGACCTGCCGTCCGGGGTGGAGAACAAGTTCGGCGCCGGGTCCGTCTACAAGGTCTTCACCGCGGCGGCGGCCCTGGAGAAGGGCATGGGCATCGAGAACACCGTCGCCACGCCGACCTCGCACGTGTCGCGGGTGTTCAAGGGCGGCGCGCCCGGCTGCCCGTCCACCGGCGAACCGGACACGCGCTGGTACTGCCTGCGCAACCACAACGGCAACTACCCCGCGCAGATGACGTTGCAGGCGGCGTTGCAGACCTCGCCGAACACCGGGTTCGTAATCCTGGAGGAGCAGCTCGGCATGGACCCGGTCGTGGACATGGCGTCACGGCTGGGGCTGCGCGAGACCATGGCCACCAACCTCTCGGGCGTGCGGCCGGACCCGCGGTCCAGGGACCACAAGCTGCGGGTGTCGCAGACCGAGTTCTACAAGTCCAACGGCGGCAGCGCGTCGTTCACCCTCGGGCCCGCGCCGACCAGCACGCTGGAGCTGGCGAACGTGGCCGCCACGCTGATGAGCGGCGGCGTGTGGTGCCCGCCGTCGCCGGTCGCGCAGGTGCTCGACCGCAACGGCGAGCGCGTGCCGGTCAACGAGGCGCCGTGCGAGCAGGTCGTCGCCGAACCGCTCGCCAACGGCCTGGTGGCCGGGCTGTCGAAGGACGACCAGGGCTCGGGCACCGCCGCCGGGGCCGCGCGGGCGTTCAACTGGAAGCGGCCGATGATGGGCAAGACCGGCACCACCGAGGACTACAAGTCGGCGGCGTTCATCGGCGCGACGCCCGAGTTCGCGGGCGCGGTGCAGACGTTCAACGACGGACCCGACCCGAGCCCGATCTGCATCGGCCGCGCGCCGCGCCTGTGCCGCGACGGCGACATCTACGGCGGCACGATCCCCGCGCGCACCTGGTTCGACGCGATGACCGACGTCCACGCGGGACTGCCGGTGAGCAACCTGCCGCCGGTCGAGGAGCGCTACCTCAAGGGCGGCAGCGAGATCCGCATCCCGGAGGTGGTGGGCCGCAACGTCAACGACGCCACCCGGACCCTGGAGCAGGCCGGCTACAAGGTCTCCGTGCAGAACCGCAACTCCGAGCAGCCGAAGGGCCGCGTGGTCGGGCAGACGCCGCGCGGCAGCGCGTTGAAGGGCACCGTGGTGACGCTGCTGGTGTCCACGGGCTACGTGCCGCCGCCGCAGCCCGTCGAGCCGACCGAGCCGACCGCGCCGCCGGGGCAGACGCAGCCGAACGACCCGCGGCCGACGGCGCCGGGGCGGACCGTCGAGCCGCCCGGGTTCACCATCCCGATCGAGCCACCCGGCAGGTAGACCGGTGGGGACCCCGCGCGGGGGTCCCCACCGTCGTCCCGGGCCGGCGCCGTCGTCTGGGGCCGTCGTCTGGGGCCGTCGTCCCGGGGCCGGCGCCGTTCGCCTCAGGCCAGCTTCGACTTCACCGCCGCGGCCACCCGGCCGCCCTCGGCGCGGCCCGCCACCTCGGCGTTGACCGCCTTCATGACCTGGCCCATCTGCTTCATGCCGGGCCGCTCGCCGGACTCGTCGGCCAGGCGCGCGAGCACGCCCTCGACCATCGCGGCCAGCTCGTCGTCGGACAGCTGCGCGGGCAGGTAGGTCTCCAGCACCTCGGACTCGGCGCGCTCCAGCTCGGCCTTCTCGGCGCGCCCGGCGCCCGCGAACGCCTCCGCGGCCTCCTTGCGCTTCTTCACCTCGCGGGTGATGACCTTCCGCACCTCGTCGTCGCTCAGCTCGCGGGCGGCCTTGCCGGAGACCTCCTCCGTGGTCACGGCCGTCAGCGCCATCCGCAGCGCGCCCGCCCGGACGGTCTCCCGGTTCTTGATCGCCGCCGTCAGGTCGGCCTTCAGCCGCGCCTTCAACTCCGCCATGGTCGGGAACGGTACCGGGCGACCCGGCACGCCCCGAATTGGTTAAGCCCCTACCCTCGGAGGCGTGAACAAGTTCGGCCGCGCCCTCCTCGCCACGACCGCCCTCGGCACCGCCACCGTCGCCTACGCGGCGGGCATCGAACGGCGGCGCTGGACGCTGCGGGAGGCCACCGTGCCGGTCCTCGCGCCGGGCTCCACCCCGCTGCGCGTCCTGCACCTGTCGGACCTGCACATGCTCCCCGGGCAGCAGTCCAAGCAGCGGTGGGTCGCGGCGCTGGCCGACCTGGAGCCCGACCTGGTCGTGAACACCGGCGACAACCTCGCGCACCAGCAGGCCGTGCCCGCCGTGATCCGCGCCCTGGGCCCGCTGCTCGAACGACCCGGCGTGTTCGTGTTCGGCAGCAACGACTACTACGCGCCGCGCCCGAAGAACCCGGTGCGCTACCTGCTGCCGTCGGCGAAGACCAAGCGCATCCACGGCGTCCAGCTGCCGTGGCGCGACCTGCGCGCGGCCATGGTGGAGCGGGGCTGGCTGGACCTGACGCACGTGCGGCGGACGTTCCGGGCGGGCGGCCTGGACATCTTCGCGGCCGGCCTCGACGACCCGCACCTCAAGCGCGACCGGTACGACGAGATCGCGGGCGACGTGCCGGCGGCGGACCTGCGGCTGGGCGTGACGCACTCCCCCGAACCCCGGGTCCTGGACGGCTTCGCGGGCGACGGCTACGACCTGGTCCTGGCCGGCCACACGCACGGCGGGCAGCTGCGCGTGCCGGGGTACGGGGCGATCGTGACGAACTGCGACCTGGACCGCTCGCGGGCCCGCGGGGTGTCGCGGTGGGGCGCGCACACGTGGCTGAACGTGTCGGCCGGCCTGGGCACGTCGCCCTACGCGCCGGTGCGCTTCGCGTGCCCGCCGGAGGCGAGCCTGCTGACGCTGGTGGAGCGGCCTGTTGGCGCAGGTCAGGACGGGGTTGGCGCGGAAAGGGATACCCGGTTCGGAGTGGGTGGGAGCATCAGGTAGAGTTCTCCTCGTTCCACCGGGGAGCCGGTGGGGCGAGACCGGGGTGTGGCGCAGCTTGGTAGCGCGCTTCGTTCGGGACGAAGAGGTCGCAGGTTCAAATCCTGTCACCCCGACACCGGTCGAGTCAGGCCCGGTCCACGTCAGACGTGGACCGGGCCTGACTCGTGTTGCGGCCCGGTTCGGGAGCACCCCGGGAGAAGACCGCGGTCCTCCGCTCCCCGCCGGATCCCCTCCTGGCTCGGTGACCACGGACCGACGAGGTGCGCAGTCGTGCTCAGCCCCCGGATCGCTTGCGCCGCCGGGCCCGCAGCCAGAGGAAGGCACCCACCAGGGCCCCCACCAGTCCGAGCACGCCGAGCAGCCGGATCCCGCCCGGACCGCCGAGGTCCCGTGCGCCGAGCGACGCGTCGAGGACGTGCGGCAACACCAGGCCGCCGAGCACGAGCACCGCCGCGACCAGCGTCATCACGCCCACGATCACGTACTTCGCGGCTCGGTTCGCCCGGTGGGCCCAGCCGCTGAACCCCATCGTGAGCACGTAGACCGCTGCGGCCACCGTGACGAACAGCAGCGCCCAGCCGAAGACCGGGTTGAACCCCCGTGTGTCGCGGCTGCTCGTCGGGTCGAGCAGCCGCCAGAGGAAGAGGCACCCGACCAGGAACGGCGCGGCGGCCAGGAGGAGCCGCGACGGGAACGAGATGGCTTGGGGCTCGGGGCGCAGGCTACGGCGTCGGGGCACGCCGCATGCTAAGGCACCCACCGGTCCGGGCAGGTCGGTCGAACGACCCCGCGCGGGAAGCGCGATCCCACAGGAAACGCAGCGACCACAGGGCCACGCCTCGTGAAAGGCCCCTTGCCGGCATCGTCACGTCGATCGCCCCGAGCCCTCGTCCCCCTCCGGGCCGCGGGTGGCCGGGAACGCGGTCAGGGGGTTCGGCCGTAGTGGGCGGCGACCGCCGCGAACGCCTCCTTGGGCCGCCAGGTCCCGTCGTCCAGGACTTTCACCACGCCGTAGCTGCCCAGGTCCAGGTCTTCGGCCGGGGTCGGGCGGTGGGGGAGGAAGTACGAGGCGAAGGTGTTGACGAAGGTGGTGTCCACGCCGGCCTCGTCGAAGAGGGCCAGCAGGTCGCGCACGTAGCCGGCCTGTTCCCCCTCGGCCCGCTCGTGGTGGCCGTGCAGACCCGCCGGTTCGGTGCCGTCGAAGCGGATGACGTCGAAGCCCTGCGCGCCGCGGTCCGCCGCGCCCCGGAACGTCGCGCTGCCGAACTCCGTGATCGCCACCGGTTTGCCCGTCGCCACCAGGCGGCGCACGGCGTCCTCGAAGACGTGCGCCACCTCGGCCGACCGGTAGAGGTCCACGCCGACGAAGTCGAACGGCGTCCAGTCGACCTGCTCGAACGGGATGGACGCGTAGCTGATCCGGCCGCCGAACCGCTGGCGCACGACCTGCGCGGCTCGAGCCAGGAACCCGTTGACCCGCGCGGGCACGGCGGGCAGGGCGGCGCGCAGCGCGGCGGGGTCGCCGAGCAGCGCGAGCCGGTCGTCCAGGGTCTCGCCGGGCAGGAAGCCCCTGGTGAACAGGGCCAGTTCGGCGCCCAGGACCAGCACGACCTCGCCGCCCGCGACCCGGAGCCGTTCGGCGCGGTCCGCGCAGTCCGCCAGGAACGCCACCAGCTCGTCCTGGGTCAGGTCGCAGGTGAACGGGGAGAACCACACCTCCAACCCTTCCTCGACGGCGATCGCCGCGGCCAGCTCCAGCCGGTCCGGGTCGCCGCCCGTCGGGCGCACGGCGGTGCAGTGCAGCTCGTCGCGGATGACCTTCAGCTCGTGCCGGACGGTGGCCGGGTCGAAGTGCCGCCTGGTGGTGCTGCCCTGGTTGACGAAGCCGGTGTCGTAGGTGATGCCTTTGGCGCGCATGACCACTCCCCTCATTAGGGTACTCGTCGTACCTTATTTTCATCCTGCCACAGGCCGGAGGGGGTCGGTTAAGGTACTTCCCGTACCGGAGGAGGTTGGGTGGACGGCCAGGTGCGGCGGCGCGGGGCCGCGTTGGAGCGGGCGATCCTGGACGCCGCGGTGGCCGAGCTGCTGGAGGCCGGTTACGCGGGGCTGACCATGGACCGCGTCGCGAAGCGCGCGGGCACGAACAAGAACGCGATCTACCGGCGCTGGCCGAACCGGGCGGCGCTCGGCGTGGCCGCCTACCGGCAACTGGCGGAGGAGGAGCTGCGCCCGCCGGACACGGGCGACCTGCGCGGTGACGCGCTGGCGCTGCTGCGCAAGGTCAACCACGACCTGGGGTCGCCGCGCGGCGACGTGCTGCGGGGGTTGCTGGCGGGGATCGCGGACGAGCCGGAGCTGCTGGCCCAGCTCCAGGGCAGGCTCGGTGACGCGGCGGCGGGGCCGTGGCTGACCCTGCTGGGGCGCGCGGTGCGGCGGGGCGAGGCGTCACCGGAAGCCCTGCACCCGCGGGTGGCGACGGTGGCGATCGCGCTGCTGCGCAACGAGTACGTGACGCGCGGCCTGGCCGCGGTGCCGGATGACACGATCGTGGAGATCGTGGACGAGGTCTTCCTGCCGCTCGTGCGCGGGCGCGGGCAGGCCGAGGACCCGCCCCGCCGGTGAACCGACAGTACTGATCTCGGGACGTGGTCGGTTCCAGGCGATCAGTCGGGACCCCCACCCGGATCACGGCACGGCGTGCCAGCCGCTCCAGGGGCGTGGGCCGCGCCGTCCGCGCAGGCAGGCGAACCGGTGTGCGGCCTGATCGGCGTCGTGCCAGAAGGTCACCGGTCTGCCGTCGACCACGACTGGCTGTTCCAGCCCGCGCAGCACCCGTACCGCGCTGACGTCGTTGTCCTCCAGCCAACGGGCCACCCGGACTTCCTTCGCCGCCGCCCTCACCTGCCCGCCGCGGGCGACCACACCACTGGGGAGGCGGTACAGGTCGTCCTCGCCGAGCCGGAGCACCTCGGCTCCGGTCGCGTCCAGACCGGCTGCGGCGGCTGCCGCGTTGAGCACCGCGAGGCTGTCGTCCGTCATCTGCCCGCCCGCTTCCGCACTGTCGGCACCGTGCCCCTAGGACACCACGTCCTACCTCCTATCACCCGTTCGTGACACCTCTGACCTGCGTATTCTTGACCTGCGGTCCTATCCGTCCCGGCAGGGAGGTGCCCGACCCATGTCCGACGACCTGAGTCTTGGCGAGCGCGTCAAGCGCGCTCGGACGCGACGCCGGCTCACCCAGGAGCAGTTGGCCGAGAAGGCGGACGTGAGCGTCGACCTCGTTCGCAAGCTCGAACAGGGCGTGCGGCACACGGCGAGCATGAGTTCGCTGACGCGCATCGCCCGCGCGGTGGACAAGGACGTGCCGCAGCTCCTCGGCCAGACGGGTTCGATCGCACCGCGGGTGGACGAGGAAGCGGTCGGCATCCTGGCCATCCGCGACGAGCTGACGTCGCTGTCCTACTTCCCCGGTCTCGCCGACGAGGAGGTCTTCAACGACGAGCCGCCGACGTTGGACGGGTTGCGCATGGCGCTCGCGCACGCCGAGTCGGTCCGCCAACACGGTTCGTTCGCCCAGCTCGGCGTCATGCTGCCGGGGCTCGTGGCCGAGGCCCGCGCCGCCGTGCGCGAGCTGTCGGGCGACGACCGCGCAGCGGCGTACGGCCTGCTGTCCGAGGTCATCCAGATCGCCTCGACCATGCTCACCGCGCTGGGCAAGCCGGACATCGGCTACATCGGCCTCATCCGCGCCCAGGAGGCGGCGGAGGAGTCAGGCGACGAACTGCTCCAGGCGATGAACGTGTCGGCGCTGTCGTGGGTGTTCTTCAAGCAGGGCCGACTGGACGACGCGGAGGCCGCCGCCGTGCGCAAGGCGGAGCGGCTGGGCGTCGACTTCGTGAAGGGCTCGGCGGAGCGCCTGGCGGTCTGGGGCATCCTCATGCTGCGGGCGGCGAGCGCGGCGGTGCGGAACAAGCAGGCCGACCGCTCCGAGGAGTACCTGAGCCTGGCCCGCGCGGCCGCCGCCCGCGTCGGCAAGGACCACAACCTCTACGCCACTCCGTTCGGACCGACCAACGCCGGGATCGCCGCCGTGAACGCGGCGGTGGAGAGCGAGCGCTTCGAGCACGCCCTGGAACTGGCCAGGACCGTGCCGGCGAACGGGTGGGTCTCACCGACCTTCAGAGCGCGGCACCTGCTCGACATCGCGATCGCGCACAGCGAACTGGACCACGACGAAGCGGCCACGGCCCAACTCCTCGCCGCCGAGAGCATCGCGCCGGAGTGGATGCGCTACCACACCCTGAGCCGCCAGACGGTGCGCGAACTGGCGGACAGGGCACGGCGGAAGCGGACGCCGCTGCTGCAACTCGCCGATCGGTTGGACATCGACCTGTAGTCGTACTGCTTGGCACGATCGTGCGGCCGGACTGGGACAACACGTCCCAGCCCGGTTCTTCGTTCGGATTCCCTCTGAAATTCTGTCACTTCTACGAGGCCGCCGGCACTGACACCTTTCCATGACATCAGGGGCCGATCTCTGACAATGGAGGGAACCCGGTGGAAGCCACCCACGAAGCAACTCGGCAGAGCACCGCTCACAGCCGTGAGCTGGGCGCTCACCTGCGCCTGGTCCGGCGGCGGTCCGAGATTCCGTTCAAAGGGCTGTTGGAGATCTTGGGGTGGTCGGCGGGCAAGTTGTCCAAGCTGGAGTGCGGCACGCGGGGTACGCCCGCGTCCGAGATCGCTTTCCTGCTCGGTGCGTGCGGGGCGGACAAAATGTTGCGTGAACGCATCATGGCGCTGGCCTGGGAAACCGACACCGGCAGTTTCGTGCGCCTGCACGACGGTTCACCGGATGCCCTGTTCGGCCTGCGCGTGCACGAGGAGCAGGCCACCGGCATCGTGTCTTACGACCCGATCGGCATCCCCACCCTGGTGCAGACCGACGACTACGCCCGCGCCCTGACCAACGACGAAGACACCGTCACCGCGCGCGTGGAGCGCCAAGACCGACTGACGGTCCCGTCCACGCTGTTCCTCCGCGAAGCCGCCCTGGGCACCGTGGTCGGCTCGACCCAGGTCATGCGGGACCAACTGCTGCACCTGACGCTGCTGTCCGGAACGCCCAACACCGCCATCCGCGTCATCCCGCACAACAGGGCCCTGTGCGCCGCCCTGTGCCACCCGGCCACCCTGCTCACCCTCCAGCCACCCGCCCGGCCCCTGGTCCACGTCGAGACCGACCTGGCCACCGTCTTCCACGACGCACCCGAACTGGTCACCGTCTACCAGGACAGGTTCCGACAGCTCAACCGCTTGGCCCTGGACCCCGCCGAGTCGCGAGCGCTCCTGGCCCACTGGACCAGCCACTACGACATCAAGGCGTCATGACTCCTGGGACTCCGCGGACCATCCGACTGCGTGAAGACGCCTTCACCAAAGCGAGAGAACTCGCCGGCTTCCACTCCGACTACGCCCTGGCCAAAGCCATGGGCGTCAACCGCTCCACCGTCACCAGAGTGCTCACCGGACGCCTCCAACCAGGCCCGGCCTTCATCAGCGGCGCACTCACCGCCCCGGCACCCCTGCAGTTCAACGACCTCTTCGACATCGTCCCGGCCACCAAGCGTCAAAGCCCCCGAAGCCACATGCGAAGGGCTTCGGGGGCGGAGGCCGCACCCGGATTGACGTTCGACATCACTTCCGGACGGACTGCCAGGCCCGATCCAGGAGGTGCTGAGCGGTTTCGGCCAGATCTCGATCGCCGTGGAGCTTCAGCCGTGAGCACGCCAACGTGTAGCACTCCTCGTCAGCGCGCTTGCCGATCACCCATACGACAACGACCGTGCCATCACGGTCGATGCGGTAGACGATCCTGTAATCCCTGTCCCCCACAACCAACTTGCGGAAGGTGGTCAGGTTTCCGCCCTGTTGGCTGCCCAGGGGCTCACCGCGCTGCTCTGGGGCCGTCTCGAGCTTCTTGAGCGCCTTACCGACGAGTTTTCGCGCTGAACCGTCAAGCTCCCGAAGGTCTTCGACAGCGTCGTCGGTCAGCACCACCTCGGCCATCGATCAGTCCTCGTCCTCGCTGACGTCGATGTCGATGTCGAGATCAGCCAGGACGTCGTCCAGGCGATGACGAGCACCGGAATCGGTCAGGGCTCGCACCCAGGCGACGCTGAGCAGCCTCATGTCGTCTTCCAGCTCGTCCAGGCGTTGCAGGCGAGTCATGGTCTTGATGTCGACGATGGCGGCGGCCGGTTGGTTGTTGCGCATCACGACCCGGGTCTGCCCGGCGCTCGCCTCCGCGACCAGCTTCGAGATGCCCTTGGCGTTCGCCTCGGTGACGCTGATCATGTCTTCTGAGTCGATCTTCATGTGGGTGCTCCTCGAACGGGACACCACTACTCTAGTCAGGATTCCGGGTAGACACGGAGAAGTCCACGCCACTTCACACTGTCGGGGCAGCCAGTCGAGTCAGAGGACCGTTGGGCACGCCTACAAGTCCGGACCTTCATCGGCGACGCACTCACCGCCCCGGCACCCCTGCAGTTCAACGACCTCTTCGAAATCGTCCCGGCCACCAAGCGTCAAAGCCCCCCGAAGCCACGCGGAAGGCTTCGGGGGCGGAGCGCGAGCGCGAAGCGCCGCAGCGACGCCGAGGGGCGGAGCCCCTGGGCCGGGGGCCAGGGGCGTCAGCCCCGGCGGGGGTCCAGGGG